>NZ_JADXDQ010000069.1:0-8610 GCF_015831295.1 Streptococcus sp. NLN64 | reverse complement strand
TTTTCTTCACTTGAAGCAGTCATCGATCAATTAGAAACAGTCATTAGAGGTTTACATTGGGAAGATTTAAAAACCATTGTCCGAAGACAATGGTTGGTTTCAGATTTTGAACTTAACTGAGTATTAAAATTTCAGATGAAGCCTCTATTAGCGTTGGGCCGTCAAATCGAGTCTCTCTTTCAACGTGTGGAACAGACAAGTTTGATAGCGATGCAGGAGAAGCAGACCTTGGACATGGCCATCAATAATATTTCTCACGACATCAGAACTCCCTTGACGGTTGCGAGTGGCTATACGCAACTAGGATTGCGGAAAGAAGAGTTGGATAGGGCCACTTTAGAAAAAATTGCCAACAATCTGTTTGTGGTTTCCAACCGTTTGGAAGCCTTAATGGAGTACCGGAGATTAATGGAAGGAGTTGCCAAACCTCAGCTTCAGAAGTTTGATCTATCCCAGGAAGTAACAAGGCTGGTCATGAATTACTATGATGTTTTTAGGGAACGAGGTATTGATCTGGATCTCAGAATAAATCAGGGGATTCAATTTGAAGCGGATCCGGAAATCATCGGCCGGTTGTGTCAAAATTTACTAGGGAATATTCTGAAACATGGTAAAACACAAGCTCGTTTGAGTTTAAGTCAGACTGAGCAGGGGCTTGAATTGCTCTTTAGTAATCAGGTACAACAGCCCATTCAACATTTGGATCAATTAACCAGCCGGTTTTATTCTGAGAACATGTCTGACACGGAGGAGTCTTCTGGTCTAGGTCTGTATATTTGTCAGCAATTAACCCAACTCTTAGGAGGAGACATGCGCTTAAGTACAGAGGGAGATTGGTTTTCGGTACAAATTCTTCTTTAACCCAAAAAAGCTCCAATCGGAGCTTTTTTGGGTTGTTTTTACAAATCTTACCTTTTAAAAAAGAGGTAAGAAAAGGCGGAAAAAATAAGGAAGAAGGATAGGGCGACGAGTGACATGGTTAGGAAGAAACTTGTATCTGTAACTAAATCATAGTTTGCTGCGAGGGCGAAATAGTGGAAGAGCTCGATCTTAGGATAGAGGGCAACTGGCAATCCGAGCACTATAGTGCTGAGAATGTAGGTTACAAAAATGCTGGTGATGGAGTGGGTTAGATAAAGCATGGACATGGCGATACTAATCCAGGCTAGGCTGCAAAGAACTTGTACTGCAATGGTCTGAGCAAAGGTCATCCAGAAATGTTCTGGCATGGTTCCGATTCCGTGAGCCAAGCTGCCAAAGCAAAAGGCTAGAAGGTAGGCGAGGATTAGCTGAGCAAAAGAAACGACAATAAGAACAAAGGTTTTAGAAAGAAAATATTCAATTCGGGAAATTCCAGTAGTCAAGCTGTTTTTGTAGAGCTTCTGGCTGAAATCAACTCCGATTAATAAACTGAGGATAATTAAGGTGAAAATGGTGGTAACGGACAGGTTACTGGATAAATTTACGAGTGATCCAAATCCTGTCCATGATGAAGCTTCGTAGACAGGAGATGCCGTTTCAGAACTAGAAGTGGCGACCTGGCCTACAATCCCTAAGACACTTGCGAGTGCCACATTGATGAGGAGCAATCCTTCTGTAATCCAAAAGCCTTTGGAATGAAGGAGACGGTAGAAATCTGCTTTAACAGTGTGAAAGATGAAGGAGCCTCCTATTTAACCAGTTGTGTGAAGTAGTGTTCCAGGTTTTGACGTTTGTAATAAATCTCATCGATATCGATGTTCTCGTTCACCAGGATGCGCGTGATGTCTTTGATTAATTCAGACTGACCGAAAATATGGATAGCCTCATTGCTTTCCATTACCTTGATTTGGAGTTGGAGAGTGTCCTTTAAAACCAGACTTGCTTCTGCAATCTGTGGAGTTTTAAGGATGATATAATCCTGACTCTGAGCATCGAATTTAGCCTTGCTGACTTCTGAAATAATCTGTCCCTGCTCGATGATGGCGAAACGATTACCAACCTGATAGAGTTCTGATAGAATATGGCTGGAGATGAGCATGGTAATCCCCTGTTCTTCGTTCAGTCGTTTGATGAGCTGACGGAACTCTTTGATGGCCAGAGGATCTAGACCGTTGATTGGTTCATCTAAAATAAGAAAATCGGGTTTTCCAATCAGTGCCAGAGCAATTCCAAATCGTTGTTTCATTCCCAGAGAGAAACTTTTAAACTTTTTAGGACCAACATCTGCTAGTCCCACATAGGTTAGAACTTCATCGGCAACCTCCTCGGCATTTGGAATATGGCGAGCCTTGCAGTAGTAAATTAGGTTTTGTCGGGCACTCAAATGGTTGTGAGCTACAGGTGTTTCGATAACGGAGCCAATTCGCCCTAGAGTTTTGGTCCATTCTTGGGTGGTTTGGGAACCAAAGAGGGAAATGTTCCCTTGATTGGCTTGGATCAGTTGCGTGAAAACTTTAATGAGGGTGGTTTTACCCGCTCCGTTTTTTCCGATAAGGCCATAAATCTCTCCCTTTTTAATGGTAAGAGTGACATTGTTAAGAACTGATTGTTGCCCAAAACGTTTACTGAGATCTTTGATTGTTAGTACATTTTCCATGATACCCTCCTTGTCCGTTATTTATCTATACTTTTATTATAAGTTCTAAGATTCAAATAATCATCAAGCATTTCTCAAATGTTTCTAAAATTTTGAGGGGATAGAAAGTTTATTTAATAAATCAACATTTTTAATCATTGAAGGATGGTTGTAGTTTTGAGAAAGGGATTGCAATCTTTCAAAATGAGTTGGTTTTTCTGAATACAGAGAGTAACTAAATAGAGTTTGAGGCTATTTAGACATTTTATTACCCAATTAAACTAGTCCATTTTGATCTAGAGATTTTGTTATTTATCTTATATAATCTCTGGAACTCTTACGCTAAACATAGTATAATCAAAATACGAAAAATCGTTTTTTAGGAGGTGTGATATGCTGTTAGAGTTTCAATTTAAGAACATATATTCTTATAGAAATAAAGGTTACTTTTCGATGGAGGCCGTAAAAGGTACTAAAAAGAAAAATGAATTTTCTAAATATAACTCTCATCGTATATTGAAGAGTGCAATTTTATTTGGACCAAATGCTTCAGGTAAAAGTAACTTATTGAAATCTTTGAGAGTCTTTCGAAGATTGGTGATAAAGGATGACACGCAAGAAAATCCATTTCCGAGCTATGGTATGAAATTAACTCCAATTGAATTACAAGTTGTTATTCTAGAAAATAAGATGGTTTATCGTTATAGTGTTAAATATCTTCCGGATGAGATAGTTGATGAGAAACTGGAGATAGAAGAGAATGGGGAATTTCTAATATATTTTCATCGTACGAAATTAAGTTATACATCTGGTAATAAAGAATTATTAGAATTAACGTCTAGAGCTCGGAAGGATAACTTATTTTTAGGTGTTGGGAAGGCATTTAACGATGATCATTGTTTAAATGTATATCGCTGGTTTAGGAATAATTTAATTTTTATATCAAAAGACATCAGCCCGCTTTTGAAACAATTACATCGACTTCAACGTAAGAAAAATTTTAAAAAAAGGTTTTTAAACTTCTTACAAGCTGCCGATATAAATATTTCTAATTTTGAAGTTGTTGAGTCAATTTCGAAGATTGAAAGTGAGCTGAGTTTTTTATTAGATAAAAGATCAGAGTTTAAGCATTATGATATGCTTCTACGGCATGAATTTTCGGGAGATTTCGTTGATGATAAATACTTCACTCTAAAATTAGGAGATGAGTCAGATGGAACTCAGAAATTAATTGCACTAGCGATAATCATTTTATCATTTGAAGGAAAAACCATTCTAATTGATGAATTTGATGATTCTTTACATTTAGAGTTGTCAAAATCTTTGATAGATTTATTTAATTGTGAAGAAAATCAAAATCAGTTCATACTCACTAGTCATGAACTTGCTTTGATGGATTGTGATTTTAAAAAGGAACAAATTTATTTAACAGATAGGGAGAATAGTGGGGAATCTGATCTATTCTCAATTTATGATTTTAGATCAGAGGAAAATAGACGTGACTATTCTTATCTCAAACGTTATAAAAATGGTATGTTTGGGGCAGTTCCTGATGTGTTAAAAATGAAGTTACGACAAGCTTTGAAGGAGTAAATTAGATGGGAAGAAGAGCAAGTACTAGGAGGAAAAATCCCCCGCAAATTCATGTCTATACTGAAGGTGAGACAGAAATAATTTACTGGAATTGCTTAAAAAGCTTGGTAGGGACAGTTGATGGTAAGAAACTAGTTGTTAAGTCTTTGAGAAAACAAGGGTTGGATCTTTTTTACCATGTTCGTAATCGTTATCAAAACCATGATTTTAAGAATTCTCCAGTTGAAATTTGTATTTTAGTGGACAAGGATGACACCCCAAATGCAGATTTATTAAAATTAGAGAATCTGTGTAAACAAGAAGGCTATGATTTCTACTGTTCAAATGAGTGTTTTGAACTTTGGTTGTTATCACATTATAGAAGTATAACTGCTTCTATGTCCCGTAGACAATTATATGGTGCTTTGGAGAAGGAAATAGGTCGAGGATATTGCAAAACGGATAAAAGATATATAGAAAAAATTGTAACTTCTTTTCGGAAAGCGATTGAAAACTCAGGGCACTATACAACTAAGACATTTATCCAAAACCCTTATACTAATATGGGGCAATTATTACGACGCTTTTTTCGAGTTGTTGAATAAACGAACGTGGAACGTTTTAACAAAACACAAACAAAGATGTTAATTCTAGAGTATAAAACATATATGAAAATCTTTGTTTTAGAAACAGGTAAATCTTTCCTTTTTCTAAATGAATTTGTTAAGATGGAAGAGTAGAAAAGTTAAGACGGTGACTCCTCGATTTTACGAAGGAAGGTGAGGCCTATGCGAAATAACGCAGGCGACCATTTCTATCCTAAAAGAAAGGAGAAGTTTTTTGTCTCTCGTAGAGATAATCGAGTGGACACTGAAGATTGGTACATTTGTGATCAATCTGATGCGTCTCTATCTCGACTTATTCAGCAGAAAACACAAAAAGCATTAGCCGTCTTACTTTGACGAGATGATGGCTAATGCTTTTTAGTCAACATGAGTCACCGTCTTAAACGGTTCTACAGGGTGGTCGTTAGACCACCTCTTATAACACTATAATAGCACTTTGAAGATAGAATGCAAGTAAAAAGGGAAAAGGAGAAAAGTCCTTTCCCTTTTTTGGAAGGAGCTAATGAACATGAAAGCTAATGTCTTTTATAGAATTAAATTGAAAGAATTAGAAGCCACAACATTAAAAGATCTTCCTCGTTATGAGGTCGATGATACTGAAGAGATACGTGAAGAAAAAAAGGAGCAGCTTTGGGACCTTATCGATATTCTTGAACAATTAGAAAAGGCGATCAAAGAGGATCCATCTGAGGACTTCAAAGAAAGTGCTCGATTACGCTTGATGGATGATGTACACAGACATTTATTGGACGTTTCCTTTACACGCTTAGATTTGGATGGTGATAGGCAGGATTTGGCAAACCGTTTTCTGCGCTTGAATGTTCATTTGGCAGATGAATTTTCTGAAATTTTATATGGATACGAGTTGGTGGCAGATTTATCTTGGGACTTGGATCAATGGTTAGATGAAAAATTTTTTGATACTTTCTTCCGAATGGATGAAGAATTTATTGCTATCCTATCTGGAATTTATGAAGTTTATGAGGAAAGCCAAAGGAATCGAAAATCCCGAATGGAGATTAAGGAACTGATCGGAATTATTTCAACCTATAAAAATCACATAGACAATTGTATGAGATTTTTGCTGGAAGTTGGAAAGATGGTGGATGAAGGGAAACTAAAAGGAAAAAGAATGTCCTATGATTTCAGGGAATCCCAAGAGTTTTTGGATAGCTTGGTGGATGATTATGGGCTGTTGGATGAGTATGAGTGGTAGGCGGATATAATCGAAACCGTACGTCCGGTTTTCCGTATTCGAAAGATTTGATGAATAATTTTAGGGAAGGATCTCATTTTGAGGTTCTTTTTCTGTTTACTATTGACGTAAGAATAGAGGCATAGGATAATAATGTAAGGTATTGATGAAAGGTAGAATGTATGACTAGTACCACTCGGTTTGAGAAAGATTTGTTAGAATCCCTGAAATTTAGTTTTATTCATAATCAATTTGCGCAAAATCAGTCCCATGCACCTAAACTTTTGATCAATCAGGATGAAACAAAACGCTATGTTTTGCTTGATTTGCAGGAGGAACTGACAAAGGCGACCAGTTTTTATTTTTCAGTGGCTTTTGTTACTCAATCTGGGATTGCTTTGATTAAGAGTCAGTTATCGGATTTGAATGATAGAGGTGTTCGAGGTAAAATTTTAATCTCTCCATATCTAGACTTTAATGATCCTTTAGCAATGAAGGAATTGTTGAAGTTAAAAAATGTAGAAGTTCGTCTGGCACCAGAAACTCTACAGCTGCATTCAAAAGTCTATCTAATTGATCAAGGAATGAGGCAAGTTCTAATAACTGGAAGCTCCAATTTAACCGGAAATGCTTTGAAGAAAAATTATGAATGGAACATTAAACTAACCTCTACGGAATACGGAGACTTAATTTTAGCTAGTAAAACTGAATTTTTTAGAATCTGGGATCAATCAACCTTGCTGACTAATGAGGTAATAGAGCGATATAGTCAGAAGCGCAAAACAAGAATCTTTATTGAGGTAGAGGAATCCGCGAAATCAAGCTATGTCACAAGATTGGAACCCAATAAGATGCAAGTTTCTGCGTTGACGGCTTTGGAACAGAAGCGATTATTGGGTGAGAAAAAATCTTTGGTGATTAGTGCTACGGGGACCGGGAAAACCTACCTTGCAGCTTTCGATGTTAGGAACTATAAGCCGGATCGTTTTTTATTTCTAGTACACCGAGAGCAAATTTTAGAAAAAGCAATTGAGAGTTTTCAGGAAGTCATTGGATTTGAAGATGGGCAAGCGGTAATTTATAAACCAGAATTGGATGTTAGTAAGATTCCTTATTTGTTTGCGACGGTTCAAACATTGTCACGGAATGAGCATTTGAATCGTTTTGCGGCGGATTATTTTGATTATATATTGATTGATGAGGTTCATAAAGCTGGTGCGAGCTCCTATAAGAAAATTTTGGAGCATTTTGATCCTGATTTTCTTCTTGGAATGACAGCTACCCCGGAACGGACGGATGGTCAAAATATTTATGAGTTATTTGATTATCAAGTGGCCTATGAAATTCGACTTCAAGAAGCGCTAGATAATGATCTACTATGCCCCTTTATTTATTATGGGGTTACGGATATTCAGGTGGATGGTGAGTTGTTAGATGATACAGCCGATTTCAATCGTTTGATTTCGTCAGCTAGGCTCAGGCATTTGATTGAGAAAATTAACTATTACGGTTACTCGGGTGAGCAAGTAAAAGGGCTAGTATTTTGTTCACGTAAAGACGAGGCGAAAGAGCTAGCTAGACTTTTTACAGAACATGGGTGGCCATCACAGTCCTTGGATGGTGATGATTCACAGGCGACTCGCTACCAAGCTGTTAAAGATCTAGAGGAGGGTAGACTTTTCTATCTATTTACAGTTGATATTTTCAATGAGGGAATTGATATTCCAAGTGTCAACCAAGTTGTTATGTTGCGAAATACTCAATCGAGTATTGTGTTTGTTCAACAGTTGGGACGAGGACTCCGAAAGCATTCCGAGAAGGAATTTGTCACCATAATTGATTTCATTGGTAACTATAAGAATAATTATTTGATTCCAATTGCCCTATTTGGAGATCAATCAATGAATAAGGAGAACTATTGCCGCGAAGTTAGAGATGCTGCTGCAATTAAAGGGCTGACAACCGTGAACTTTGAAGCGATAGCGCAGAAACAGATTTTTGAAGCAATTACAAATACCAATCTTTCTTCAATGGCTATGTTAAGGAATTCTTTTAAAGATTTAGAAAATCGATTGGGAAGAATTCCGAGGATGATTGATTTTCTTAAAAATAATCAGGTGGATCCGTTGATCTTTTTTGAAAACAATAGTTTTCGTGCTTATTACCAAGTTATTTCCAAGTTTTCAACAGAAGCACTTCATTTTTCAGATGATAAGGCTCGTATTTTAGAGTTTCTGACATTTGAGATTCTCGATGGAAAACGGCCCCACGAGCTGTACTTACTTGAAGTGTTGGTTGAACGAGGTTTTATATCTAGAGATGAATTTGTACAACTATTATCCTTAAAAGGTGTTTCGACTGATCCAGCAGTCATTGGATCTATGGAACGAATTTTAAGTCTTGTCTTTCTTAAACAGTCAGAGCGGAAGAGGTTTGGTGCTGCTCCACTTCTTCAGGCGAGTGAGTCAGATTATTCCTTATCACCGGAGGTTCGCGAATTTTTAAATGATTGGAGTTTTAAACGAGAATTTATCCCGAATTATTCATACCCTGAATATCTTTGCGTAACTATCAAAAAAATCATCAGAAACAAGCAATAAACAATTGCAGTTCTGATGATTTTTATGAACGATCAAGCTTTTCTATAAATAAATATGGAT
>NZ_JADXDQ010000068.1:0-8721 GCF_015831295.1 Streptococcus sp. NLN64 | reverse complement strand
AAGGAAATAAATACTTAAAACATGCCTTAACGATCTCGGGTATGATAGCAGGTCACTCCAAAGATCCAGCTTTCTCATCTTTATACAATCGAGTTTCCCAAAGAGGAAGTAAGATGAAGGCTGTTATCGCTTGTGCTCATAAGATACTAAGAATTGTCTACAAACTTTTGAAAACACATCAAACTTATGAAGCAGCAAAAGCATTAGGGATGCGGCAACACCCTTAAGACATTTTTAAATATGTTCACCTTAAGTATAACACAGATAGTGTTTTTTTGCGCTTTTTTACTGTGTTATTTTCAAATAAAAGACTATACTTGGAAGATCCTCGTCGTTTAAGTGAGGTGCTGGGGCAGGAACTATGGCGTTTCCATGATCTTGATGTTGATGGTTGTCCTGTTATGCACAGGACGGGGACTTTTCTGGACCTGGCTGAAAGGAACTATCGGTTAGGGCACTTCAATCCAACTTTATTCGAATCTTCCTTTTCTTTTTCTTCCGCAGAGGAGGCTTATAAAGTACTGCAAGATGGTAAAAATCTGCTTCAAAGTCGGGTGCTCCTGCACGGGGATTATTGCCTTCCCAATGTGATGTTGCAGGATTAGCGGCTGACGGGCTTCATTGATGTGGGAACCGGAGGTGTGGGTGATCGGCATATGGATCTCTTTTGGGGGATTTGGAGTCTCAACTTTAACCTTCAGACCAATGAGTTCGCGGATTGTTTTTTGGATGCTTATGGTCGTGATGTTGTAAACCCTGAGCTATTTTCTGTGATTGCAGCGGCAGAGGTCTTGGTATAAAAGAGGGTGTGTGTAACCAGTTAATAGACTGAAACAATGTTTGTGTAAGCCTTTTCAAAACCTGCTAATTTTTGTATAATATATTGTGAAAAAAGATTCAAAAAGTGAGGAATTGTTATGGCAGCAGAAAATAGTTTAATGTCTATCTTAAAAAAGGGTATTTTGAAAAAAGAAGACTTGTATGATACAAGCTATTGGGCTTATGCGTTGAGATCGATTTTGGCCAGTGTTTATTTGGCGGTTGGAATTGCTATTTCGATGTTTACAGCTGATAAAATGAATCAATTCGTTCCTGGATTGGGCAGGTTTGGATATGGTCTTCTTTTTGGATGGGGGCTCTTGATTCTGCTTTACATGAATACCGAATTGGGGACTTCAAATATGATGTATATGACAGTAGCTACCCATCGAAAGTTACTGACTCCTAAAAAAGCATTGAAAATCCTAGCCACCTGTATAGGATTTAATTTTATTGGGGCTATCATCGTAGCATTTCTCTTAAGTCAAACTTCTCCGTTTTTAATGGAGAGTCGTTTCTTAGTGGAGGGAACAGTGGCGAAATTGGCTAAGAGTCCCTGGGTTTTATTTATGGATGGTGTTTTTGCAAATATTATTGTGAACATTTCCGTCTTTTGTTATTTACGAATGAAGGATGATGCAGGGAAACTGATATCTGTTGCCTTTATTATGTATATTTTCGCATTCTTTGGCTTTGAGCATGTCATTGCGAATTTTTCTATATTCTTTTTATCGATTTTTACAACTGGTGGAGCTGTTGAAGGGATGACACTGACTAGCGTTCTGATGAATTTCCTCATGTCAGGGTTGGGAAATTTCGTTGGTGGAGGTCTTGTTATCGGCTTATTGTATAGCTGGTTGAATGAGCAGTCGGATCTTTATGTGGATTAGATGAAACTTTTAGGTATTGAATTGTATTTGGTATTCTCACAGTCAGGCTAGAATCCAGAGTGTACTGATTTTACACGGGAAAAGAATACTCGGTTCGATGCGTTCCAAGAATGAGCTCTAAATTTTCGAATTTTCTAGGGCAAGCTGGGAGAAAGTAGGGTATCTTTATTTTAGGGTGAATGATTGTTTTACATTCCCAAATGACCTTGATCCCAGGCTATCGATAATTAGACTTCCTGCAAAACAGTGACGGAACTTGAGATTCATCGGAGTTATCATTTGAAAAAAGACTGAGTCACAAAAAGTCACAAGATATTTCAGTGTGGTTATGCGCTATTTCCTGCTGTGAAATTGGATCACATACATTGGTTCCGCAGGAAGTCTATTGTTTAGATCAAGTCTCTTTAGTTGTCTCTTCTTCTTTGTCATGCTATCCTGTAAATCAACTAGAAGGAAGAGGTTCTAATTTTCTCTTATGAAAAAATGGAAAAAGGTGTTGCTGGCGGCTTTGGCTTTGGTAAGTCTGGGTGCTGGTTGTCTTGTAAATAAGGAGGTTTCTGCGATGGAGAAGTTTACGTTTCCGGCGGAGGATGAGAAGCACGAAGGGACTTGGCTGACCTGGCCGCATGCTAAGACTTATGGAAAGGCTTACCAAAAAGCCATTGAGCCTATTTGGGTTCAGATGGCCGAGTCACTGCATACAGGTGAGAAGGTGCACATCATGGTCTACGATGAGCAGGAAGAAGCGCGTGTTCACGCGCTTCTGGAGAAGAAAGGCTTGGATATGAGCCAGGTTGACTTTTTGGTTGTGCCTAGTGATGATGTCTGGTCTCGTGATTCGGGTCCGATGTTCGTACGGGACGAAGCAGGGGAGTTGCGGATTGTCGATTTCGGTTTTAATGGCTGGGGGGGCAAGATGGAGTCCGCAAATGACGATGTCATTCCCCAGCGTGTGGCAGAGGCCAAGGGGTACTCTCGCCTAGACGTAGCAGACTTTGTCTTGGAAGGTGGTTCGGTTGAGTTGGACGGTCATGGGACTGCTCTGCTCACGCGCAGCGCTGTCCTGAATGAGAATCGGAATCCTGGCATGAGCCAGGAAGAGGCGGAAGCCTACATGACTCAGTATCTGGGCGCTGCGAACTTTATCTGGTTAGATGGGGTCAGTGGTGAAGATATTACCGATGCCCACATTGATGCCATTGCCCGTTTTGTGGATGACAAGCGGATGGTAGCAGTGAGCAAAGCCGATTTTTTTGATTTATATGAAGGAATTAAAAGGAAGGATTTAGAGATTCTGTATGCGGCTCAAAATGCAAAAGGTGAGGCCTACGCAATCACCGAGTTGCCCCTGACCAAGAAAAACGTGAAGGGGCTCGACTACAAGGGCAGCTATGTCAATTTCTACGTGGGGAATGAGGTTGTCTTGGTACCAATCTATTCCGATGCGAATGACCAAGAAGCCATGGACAAAATTCAAAAACTTTACCCGGATCGGGAAGTGGTTGGAATTGACGTCAGCAAGCTCTACAAAAATGGTGGGATGATCCACTGTGTGACCCAGCAACAGCCACAACCATAAGATCGATAAGTATCTTATTAAATTAAGATATAATTATACAATTATTGAGGGGTTAGGATGAATATCTTAACCTCTTTTTTGAATCATATTACCAAAATTATTGTCTGAACGGATATTGTTTTATGTGCTGAATTTTTGTGTAGAATTTACTCAATTGTGTTATACTTAGGGTGTACCATCATAAAAAAAATAGGAGGATACCATGTATTTTAACCGTAAGGGCGCCAAGCAAACGAATTGGCGCATGATCAAAAAAGGAAAGCACTTTCTATTTGGTTGCTCCCTTGTTCTTGCCCTTGGTGCAACGACAACTGTAGCAGCATCGGATGTTGCAATTGAGGAAAAATCGTCATCTTCTTCGGAATCTGAATTCACCTTAGCTGGAGATGTAAGTCTGGATTCAGAGACTAAAGACAGCTCGCAGGTATATAATGTGCCAGCAGTTGTTTTAGAAACTGAAGAAGTGTCAACCACTGCCCCTTCTTCAGAAGAAAAAGTAGAGGAAAACCTTACTACAGAAGAAACAAAAGCAACTACAACCCCTGTTGCCGAGGAGAAACCAGTGGCACCAGTTGAGGAAGTAAAGGCTGAAACTGAAGTCAAACCTGCTGACCAAAAAACAGCAACTGACCAGCTGGTTGAAAAACCAGTAGCTCCTCAAAGCGAAGTTGAAACTGCTGCCCCAGCAGATCTTTCAACAAGAAAAGAAAGAATTATTCGCGGTCTTGAAAAATTGAAGCACCTACCTTCAACTGATCGGGAAGACTACGCTAAATTGATTGAAAGTGCAACTACAATTGGGGAATTGCAAAACCTTCAATCACAAGCTAACCAAGCAAATGCCTTGCTCTATTTGGAGAAAACTCGTGCACAACGAGAGTCTGAGGCTGCTTCTGTAGAGAACACTGCATTCCGTAAAGTTACAACGGATGTCTATAAAGCAGCACTTGCCGAAATTAGGGGATTGTCTAACTTAAATAGCGTAGAGATTCAATACTACACAGCTGAACTGAACAAGTTAACAAAAGGAATTATCAATCGCGATAAAGAAGTTACAGCTTTGCTTGAGAAAGCTCGTAAGATGAACGAGTTGTATGCATCTAATCGTGGAACAACTCAAGCGGATGCCATTTTAAATACTGTTAGTGCTAGTGATGATCGTACTGTTAGCGGAAATGTGCGACTAACCTCTGGTGGACGAATTAATACAGATGAAGATACTTATAATCAACCACTAGAGGGCGTTGAAGTCTATGCCCAATGGTATGAAAAAAATGGTTTTGCTTCTCCAATTTATAAGACAGTAACAAATGCTGACGGCAGTTTTGCAATTGGACTGCATGAGTTTATTGGGGCAGACGGTAAGCTCTATCAATTTAATGCGAATCCTCAGACTCCGCAATTCGAGAAGTGGCGCATTTGGTCTATTAATCCTGATACTAATAAATATAGTCTTTTATACTCTTATGGTGAAGAACAAATCTCACCAGAGGGAATCATCTTAGATGCATCTGCTGGAGCAGGTCAGAATGTTACTGCAGGAAAATTAGAAAATGTAGAGATTCGTTATGCCCATAAAACTGATGATATTTGGAAACAAGACGCAAAAGAAACACCAGCGCTTACCAGCGGATCAGGGTCTGGTGGTCGCGTTTCAGGGGCTGTTTATTGGAATAACTACAATCCGGCAGGTGGACAACTATGGAATGACTTGGTAAGTCGTCAATCTGACTATGACCGTGGACTTGAAAATGTGACGGTTTATGCCTCTTATCTAACGGACTGGGCAGTTAAACACTTGAATTCCCCTGAAGTTATGGCAAACTTTGTAGATGAATCTTCAGAATGGAAGCCAACTTATAACGCTGCTACTCAAGAAGGAAATATCCGTTCAATCGGTTCTAATTGGACACGAGTAAATGAAAATAAACTTCGGGAATATATCCTTGAACAAGTAAAAGCTGATCGCAGTAAGTGGGTCGCAGAAACAGTGTCTGCTAAGACTGATGCCAAAGGTGAATTTAATATTCAATTTAATGGAACCTATGGCCAAGCTTGGAATAACCAGGGTTATGGTACTTCCGTTACAAAATCTGAATCAGAGGTAACGAGTGCTAATGGAGAAACCCGAAAGGGAGTTGAGTGGAATGGGATTGTTGCTCACGATGCATCCTATGGTGCATTTGGAAGTAATGGTAATGGATCCCGTCTTGATTTAAGTAAGGCTCCTAAACATATTAATATGGAATGGATGATGATCACAACGGATAAAGAAGGTGTATCATTTGTTAATCCATTCTATGGTGATGTGCCAAAAGGACCTTTGAATATTTCAAATCGCTGGGGTACACAGGGTGTTGGAACTGGTACTGCATGGGGAGTAGACTATAATTTAGGTACGACTCTTATTCCTGGGAATAACGATGTGTCAAATGTTCGCTTTGCAGCATTTCATGATGATTTGACTTTTGATATTGTGAACTATGATTCTGCGGGTAACTTTGCAGGTCCAGGTGATACGGCAAGGACCTCAACTATTGGTGTCACACCAGTTGGCAATGAAACCTATGAAATTGTTTGGAAAGATGAAGAGGGTAAGGAAGTTGGTTCGAGTGGACCTATCAGACCTAATGCAACAGGAGAACTTCCAGAATCCACCTATACAGTTCCTAGCGATTTGACAAAAACTACCACTTACTTTGCAGAATTGTATGCATTGAATGAGGATGGATCCCGTCCGGCTGATCCAATGCAAAAAGATTCTTTCACTGCAGTTTATCGTGAGTTACCAGTTTATAAAGTAACAGAGGGAGTACAGGAACAGTCTGCAGATTCTGAAACACCAACCTTCGATTTAGCTCACACGGAAGAAGTTGAGGAACGACCGGTACCTGCTGGTGCTAGTTTCGCACTTGTTTCAGATACAGGTGATGAAACGGTTGAAGGTTTTACAATTGATGCTAAAACAGGTGTTATTACTTGGACTAATCCTCAAAAAGACACTGAAGTTACCGTTGAGGTTACTTATGCAGATGGAACAACAGCGATAACAGTTGCGAAATTTGTTTTGAAAAAAGCAGATAACGAGAAGTATGAACCATCATACGAAGAGAAGAATGTGGTTCCTGGTACTCCAGCAACGACAACACCAACCTTCACGGACAAAGATGGAAATGCAACAACTGCACCAGAAGGAAGCAAGTTTGCGATTGCACCAGACTTTAGCGCACCTGAAGGTTACACAGTTACCATCGATGAGAATACAGGAGAAGTCACAGTAACAGCTCCGGCTACACCGACTGGAACAACCGCTGAAACAGTTACGGTACCTGTTGTGGTAACTTATCCGGACACAACTACAGATTCAGTGAATGCAGTATTCAACCTTGATTCAGATGGAGACAATACTCCAGACAAGGATGATGAAGATGATGATAACGACGGTATCCCAGATACGGATGAGTCAAAAGATGGAACAAATCCTAAAGATCCAAACTCAGCAGCATCTTCTATTACACAAATTGAAGATCAAACAGTTGAACAAGGGAATGCAATCAATCCTGTTACTGTAACAGGTGAGAAAGTACCAAATGGAGGTTCTTTCAAAGTTGACGGTCTTCCAGATGGTGTTACTTTTGATCCAACTACAAACACTATCTCAGGCACACCAACGGCTGCTGGTGAAAGCACAGTAACGGTAACTGTTTTAGATAAAAACGGGAATCCAGTTAAAGATTCAAATGAAAAACCAGTTACAGAGGAATTCAAGATTACTGTATCTGAGAAACCTAAACAAGCGGATACTAACGAACCAACTCCAGCCGATCAAACGGTTAAAGTAGGAGAGACACCAACTGCAGTGAACTCTATTGGTAATGTTTCAGAACTTCCAGAAGGAACAACCTTCGCATACGAAACCCCAGTGGATACCACAACAGCAGGCGACAAACCAGCAACAGTTGTAGTAACCTACCCAGATGGATCACAAGACAAGGTGACTGTAACCGTTAAGGTTGAAGAAAACCCAACTCAAGCAGATACCAACGAGCCTACTCCAGCAGATCAAACAGTTAAAGTAGGAGAAACCCCATCTGCAGAGAAATCCATCGGTAATGTTTCAGAGCTTCCAGAAGGCACTACCTTCGCATATGAAACCCCAGTAGATACCACAACAGCAGGTGACAAACCAGCAACAGTTGTAGTAACCTACCCGGATGGATCACAAGACAAGGTAACTGTAACCGTTAAGGTTGAAGAAAACCCAACTCAAGCAGATACCAACGAACCAACTCAAGCAGATCAAACGGTTAAAGTAGGAGAAACCCCATCTGCAGAGAAATCTATCGGAAACGTTTCAGAGCTTCCAGAAGGCACTACCTTCGCATATGAAACCCCAGTAGATACCACAACAGCAGGTGACAAACCAGCAACAGTAGTTGTAACCTACCCAGATGGCTCAGTAGACAAGGTAACTGTAACCGTTAAGGTTGAAGAAAACCCAACTCAAGCAGAAACCAATGAACCAACACCGGCAGATCAAACAGTTAAAGTAGGAGAAACCCCATCTGCAGAGAAATCTATCGGAAATGTTTCAGAGCTTCCAGAAGGAACTAAGTTTGAGTTCGAAACCCCAGTGGATACCACAACAGCAGGCGACAAACCAGCAACAGTTGTAGTAACCTACCCAGATGGATCACAAGACAAGGTGACTGTAACCGTTAAGGTTTCAGAAAACCCAACTCAAGCAGATACCAACGAACCAACTCCAGCAGATCAAACAGTTAAAGTTGGAGAAACCCCATCTGCAGAGAAATCCATCGGTAATGTTTCAGAGCTTCCAGAAGGAACTAAGTTTGAGTTCGAAACACCAGTGGATATCACAACAGCAGGTGACAAACCAGCTGTAGTGGTCGTTACTTACCCAGATAAATCTCAAGATAAAGTAAACGTAACTGTTAAGGTTGAAAACCTAGATGCTGATAAGTATACGCCTGAAGTGGAGACTGAATTTGTTATTCGGGGTTCTGAGTACGATCTCACAGATAATCTAAAACCAATTTCTGATGATACAGGAAATCAAGTTGCGATAAAAGTCGAAGACGTTACACCAAAAGGTGTCGTTGATACTACAAAACCAGGAAACTATACAGGAAAGGTTAAAGTAACTTATCCTGATGGAAGTTCCGAAATCGTTGATGTTCCTGTCGTTGTTGTCGATCAAGAAAAAGATCCAAGTGACGCAGACAAGTACGAACCAACAGCGAAACCTGAAGAAGTAGCAAAAGGTGGCACAGTTGATTTAACAGATAACGTTGATCCAATCACAGATGAGAATGGAAACCCAGTAAATGTTGTCGTTAAAGATGTAACTCCAGAAGGTGTGATCGATACAAATACCCCAGGTGACTACACAGGTAAGGTAGAGATTACATA
>NZ_JADXDQ010000067.1:0-8838 GCF_015831295.1 Streptococcus sp. NLN64 | reverse complement strand
AGTACAAGGCAGCGAGTCGCAGACAGCTCAAAATCTTGAGGAAGATTTTGAGCTTGCTGATAAAACTTTTGAAGAAAGTTTCAATGAAGTACGGCAAGACGAGCTAACACAGTAATAAAAGATAAACTAAATGAGTATAAAAAGTGGTCATAGGCTTGGCCTCTACAAAGCCAAAGAGCTTGCCCAACAATTAGGGGGAGACCTTTTTGTCGAAAGCCTGGTAGGTCACGGATCTTGCACTACCCTTCGGCTTCCACAAATTTAACCAACTGAAAAGCAGTCCGACTCGTGTCCGACTGCTTTTCAGTTTGACTAATTTCCAAATAGGCGAGACCAGAATCCTTTTCTAGTCTGCTGCTCTTCGACTTGTTTCTTAGCCGCATCTAATTCCAACTTCAAGGTATCTTTATCATTCATGGCCTGAAGGGTTAGTTGCTGTTGCTGGTCCAACTGCTTGTCCTTCTCTGCAATTTGCGAATCCTTGGTCCTGAGTTGCTCGTCCTTGGACTTCAATTGCTCATGAAGCCGTTCAATTTCTCTTTCTTGGCGCGTGATCTCTTCGTTCTTCTCATCCACCAATATTTGTAGAATTTCTCTTTGTTTAGCATCTTCGCTGATTGGCTCATCTTCGAAAATGGATTTTTTGTAGATACCTTCTAGCTTAATCAAGCCACTCCGTGTAACAACCGTCACGCCTTTTTCATTCTTAGACAGATCCTCAGGTGGGAGGGTTTTGACACGGGTATTAACGGCTTGGCGGCTGATTCCTAAAATTTCAGCAAGTTCGCTGACGGTTTTCTCAATTGCCATAAGACCCTCAATGTAACTTTTACTTTTTCTTTTTTGGTATCTAAATCTTATCACATCCCACTTGGACTGTCAAATATTCCGAAGTTTCTAAAAACCTATGATACAATAGCTGTATGAAGCATTTTGAAACGATTGTATTGGGTGGCGGGCCTGCAGGCATGATGGCCACCATTGCAAGTGCCTATTATGGCCAAGAGACCCTCCTCATCGACAAGAACCGTCGCCTAGGCAAGAAGCTAGCCGGAACTGGCGGTGGCCGCTGCAATGTGACCAACAACGGGACTTTAGACGATCTCATTGCCAACATACCTGGCAATGGCCGTTTTTTATACAGCGTCTTTTCCCAATTTGACAACCACGACATTATTCGTTTTTTTGAAGAAGAAGGAGTGGAGCTCAAGGTCGAAGATCATGGGCGGGTCTTTCCAAAAAGCGATAAGTCGCGTACCATCATTGAAGCCTTGGAGAATAAAATCAGGTCACTGGGGGCGTCCATTCTGACCCAAACGGAAATTGTGTCGGTTAAGAAAAAGGACGAAGTCTTCCATCTCCGCTCCGCCGATCAAGAGTGGACCTGCCAACGTCTCATTGTCACAACCGGTGGAAAATCCTACCCTTCAACAGGTTCGACCGGTTTTGGCCATGACGTAGCACGCCATTTCAAGCATCACATTACGGACCTGGAAGCTGCGGAAAGCCCTGTTCTAACAGACTTTCCGCATAAGGAATTACAAGGGATTTCCCTTGACGAAGTCATCCTCAAACTTGGCAAACGCGAAATTCGTCACGACCTCCTCTTTACCCACTTTGGCCTATCAGGACCAGCAGCTCTCCGGATGTCTTCCTTCATCAAAGGAGGGGAGACCATTGAATTGGACTTGCTTCCTGACCGGTCCAAGGAAGAACTTGTGAACCTCTTGGAGCAGAACCGTGACAAACAAGCCAAGAACTTCTTCAAAACCCTCCTACCAGAACGCCTGGCACTCTTCCTCCTTGGGAATCTAGCTGAGTTTCCTATCAAACAGGTCCCAACCAAAGATTGGGAGCACGTTCTCAACAAGATCAAGGGCCTTCAGATTCCCGTGACCGGGAAAATGTCCCTAGCCAAATCCTTTGTGACCAAAGGAGGAGTTGACCTCAAAGAAATCAATCCCAAAACTTTGGAAAGCAAACTCGTTCCCAGCCTCCACTTTGCTGGGGAAGTCATGGACATCAACGCCCACACAGGTGGCTTCAACATCACCAGTGCCCTCGCCTCCGGCTGGGTTGCTGGCTCCTCTATTTCCTATGACTAATAAACGAATAGAACGTTAAAAGACTCCTTTCAACTTCTCATACAGAGTTGAACGGAGTCTTTTTGCAATGTTCTTTATGAGAGTAGGACAGACACCCATGAGGGCGTTCCTACCTCTGTAATTATTCCACAGTTGGAAAGGCCAAACTTGGTTTGGCATTGAGGTCCATCCCCGCTAGATGGTTTTTGTTCCATTCACTGACACTGGCGTAGGCTATCATGCCGGCATTGTCCCCACAGAGACGTAGGGGGGGAATAACTACTGGAATATCCGTGATTTCTTCCGCAAGACGCTGACGGAGTCCTTGGTTGGCAGCCACGCCTCCTGCTACCACTAGCATTTCGACCGGGTACCGCTCCAAGGCTTTCTTGGTTTTTCCAAGTAGGATATCGAGGACAGCTGTTTGGAATGAGGTCGCCAGGTCTGCCTGATTGAGTTCTTCTCCTTTTTGTTGCGCATTGTGATGAAGATTAATAAAGGCAGATTTTAAGCCAGAGAAAGAAAACTCAAGGTTATCCTCTTGCAACATGGCTCTGGGGAAATCGTAGACATCTTGGCCTTGATGAGCCAATTCATCCATTTCCCGACCCGCCGGATAGGTTAGCCCCATTACACGACCAACCTTGTCATAGGCTTCTCCCACCGCATCATCTCGCGTTTCCCCAACAATCCGGTAGTCCCCTGGCTCCTTGACATAAACCAACTCGGTATGACCGCCACTAACCAAGAGCGCCATCAATGGAAACTTCAAGTCCGCTTGATCTTGAGCCGCCATCAAATGCCCCGCCATGTGATTGACCGGAATCAAAGGCAACTGATGAGACCAAGCAAAAGCCTTGGCTGCCGACAAACCGACCAAGAGAGCTCCCACTAAACCAGGACCATAGGTTACCGCAACAGCATCCACATCATCTGCCTCAACCTCAGCTTCCTTCAAGGCCTCCTCAATACAAGCCGTGATAACCTCAACATGATGGCGACTGGCTACCTCTGGCACCACACCACCAAAACGCTTGTGACTCTCAATCTGACTGGCAATCACATTCGAAGCCAAGCGCCCCTCCTTCAAGACCGCCACACTGGTCTCATCACAAGAGGTCTCAAATGCCAGAATGATTTTCTCGTCCATACAACTCTCCCTTCATCAAAATTGCATCCTCTACAGGATTCCGATAATAGTTTGGTCGCCGCCCGACCTCCACAAATCCAAGTGATTCATAAAGCCCACGCGCCGCCTGATTTGATTCTCTTACTTCTAAAAAATAAGGCTGTTCCCCGGGGAGCGACAAGAGTAGAGCACGAGCCAACCCCTGCCCCCTAAAAGTAGGCAGTACCCCTACCTGCAAAATCTCCCGCTCCCCAGCCAAATCTTGCACAACACAAAGAGCTGCCAACTCCGCTCCCTTATAGAGGGTCCAAAAATGGGTGTCGTCCCGCTCCAGGTCTCGGGCAATCATCTCCTCCGTCCAAGGAGAACCAGCTGAATACACCTGATTCAGAAAGTCAAAGACCTCTTGACTTGTCACCACCCTCATACGCGTTTAATGTAAGACTCATCCGAAGCCTCTGAGCCCTGCTTCTTCAACCACTGTTCCTCAGCCTCAACCCGCTTGAGATAGTTGGGCACCAAGGCATGCGGCTCCACAAGCTCCACATCCGGCATCTGAGCCAGAAGGACTGCATCTGGCAAAGTCGGCAAAATACGCGCCTCAGGCAGCGCCGCACGGATGGCTGTCTCAAAGGCTGCCACTTCTCCCACAAGCGTCACCTGTTCTTGCTCAGCAACCAAACGGAGGATCTCCTCCATAGCATAGTAGCCCTCCTCTTGATAAGCCACACCATCCTGGTAAAAACCAGCATAGGCATGCTGACGGCGAGCATCCATCAAGGCCACCACAGTCCCACTCACATAGGCGGGAACCAAAGCCCGTAGACTCGATACAGCCACCAACTCTGCCCCTAGCGTCTGAGCCAGAACCTTGGCCGTGGTCACGGCAATTCGAACCCCGGTATAAGAACCCGGTCCATAGGCCACCACAATCCGATCCAAATCAGCTGGTAGCCAGTCACAAGATTGAAAAAGATAGTCGATGGTGGGCATCAAGGTGATACTGTGATTTTTCTTAAGGGCCAGGGTCACTTGCCCGACCATTTTGTCCTCCTCTAGCAGGGCCACTGATAAGGCCTGATTAGAGGTATCCAGAGATAAAACTTTCATCTGATTCTATTGTCCTTACTTGATAATCCCTTTTATTTTATGATATAATCAGCATTATTGCAACGAAACAAAATTTAGCGATTCAGAGAGGAAGGAGCCGGATCTTCTGAAGTTCCCCTCCTTCCTTTTCTTATGAAAAGGCGCAATAACTAGAAAGGAAACCTATGATTTTTAAAGTTTACTATCAAGAAGTCAAAGACCGCAGCCCACGTCGTGAGTCAACTCGTTCACTCTATCTCGATATCGATGCTAAAACTGAATTGGAAGGTCGCATTCAAGCCCGAGAATTGGTTGAAAACAATACCGACTACAACATCGAGTTGATTGAGGCTCTCTCTGAAAACCACTTGGCTTATGAGAAAGAGAATGCTAACTTCGAATTAACGGAGTTCCCATCATGAGCTACCAACTAAAAAAAGAGGAGGTTGGGGTTTTTGCCATTGGTGGTCTCGGTGAGATCGGGAAAAACACCTATGGGATTGAGTACCAAGATGAAATCCTCATCGTCGATGCCGGGATTAAGTTTCCAGAAGACGATCTGTTAGGGATTGATTACGTCATTCCTGACTATTCTTATATCGTCGACAACATTGACCGTGTCAAAGGTGTGCTCATCACCCATGGTCACGAAGACCACATCGGAGGAATCCCCTTCCTTCTCAAGCAAGCCAATATCCCTATCTATGCCGGTCCCTTGGCCTTGGCTCTGATCCGCGGAAAGTTAGAAGAACATGGACTCTTGCGAGATGCCAAACTCTTTGAAATCAACCACAACAGTGAGTTGCAATTCAAACATCTCAAAGCCACCTTCTTCCGTACCACTCACTCGATTCCAGAACCTCTGGGAATTGTGATTCATAGCCCTCAAGGGAAGATTGTCTGTACCGGAGACTTTAAATTTGACTTTACCCCTGTAGGGGAACCAGCGGACTTACATCGCATGGCCGCAATCGGTGAATCTGGCGTTTTATGCCTCCTTTCCGATTCTACCAATGCGGAGATTCCAACCTTTACCAACTCGGAAAAGGTGGTTGGTCAATCCATTATGAAGATTATCGAGGACATTGACGGACGGATTATTTTCGCTTCCTTCGCCTCCAACATTTTCCGTCTCCAACAGGCTGCGGAAGCTGCGGTCAAGACCGGGCGTAAAATCGTCGTTTTTGGTCGCTCTATGGAGAAGGCTATCGCTAACGGAATTGAACTCGGTTACATCAAGGTACCGAAAGGAACCTTCATTGAACCAAATGAAATCAAGGAATACCCTGCGGAAGAAATTTTGATTATGTGTACGGGTAGCCAGGGAGAATCCATGGCCGCTCTCTCCCGAATTGCAAACGGTACCCATCGTCAAGTCCAACTGCAACCTGGCGATACAGTCATCTTCTCTTCCAGCCCCATTCCTGGAAACACTACAAGTGTCAATAAGCTAATCAATAAAATCATCGAAGCCGGTGTTGAAGTTGTTCATGGAAAAATTAATAACATCCACACCTCCGGACACGGTGGTCAGCAGGAGCAAAAGCTCATGCTTCGCTTAATTAAGCCAAAATACTTTATGCCCGTACACGGTGAGTACCGCATGCAAAAAATCCATGCCCAACTCGCTGTTGACACAGGCGTAGAGAAAGACAATGTCTTTATTATGAAAAACGGAGACGTCCTAGCCCTCACAGCAGATTCCGCCCGCATCGCTGGCCATTTCAATGCCCAAGATATTTACGTGGACGGAAACCGCATCGGAGAAATCGGAGCTGCTGTCCTTCGTGATCGAAAAGACTTGTCCGAGGACGGTGTGGTCTTGGCTGTCGCAACCGTTGACTTCAAGAGTAAGATGATTCTGGCAGGTCCAGACATCCTTAGCCGTGGTTTCATCTATATGCGTGAATCTGGTGACCTCATTCGCCAAAGTCAACGCATCCTCTTCAACGCAATTCGCATTGCCTTGAAAAATAAAGAAGCCAGCATTCAGTCCGTTAACGGAGCGATTGTCAACGCCCTACGGCCTTTCCTTTACGAAAATACTGAACGTGAACCCATTATCATTCCAATGGTTTTAACACCGGATGAAGAAAAATAGAAATTAAAGAGGTAGGATTTTATATCCCACCTCTTTTTCTAATCTTGAAAGCGGATGACCTGATCCCCAGCATCCACTTGCGCTTCTACTCCAAATGGAATGATGCAGCGTGGAGTCGCATGACCGACGTTAATATTGGCCAGAATTGGGAAGTCTGGATTGTCAATGACCTCCCGTAAAATGTGATGATAGTCGTCCATGTAGGCCTGTTCCTGCGGTTTCCCAAAAAGGAGTCCAGTAACAACATCGAAAAGACCGTACTCCTTCAATTTGCGGAGCATCTTCTCAAAATCCTCTGGACTTGGTTTTTCCTCGCTGGTTTCCAGGAGGAGAATTTTCCCCGTCCAATCCTCCAAGGAAGGAAAGAGTTGGTATTCTTGGCAGAGTTCCGCCTGACCTGGGAAGCGACCTCCCGCTAGTATTTCATACAGAGACTCTAGACAGCCTCCAAGGATGGGACCCGTAAAGGTGCTGGGTCCTTGCAAATGGAGAAAACCTTGATTCGGATGAGAAGGCATGGATTTACCTAGACCAGCGGGGCTGAAGTCCTCCCTTTCTTGATACCAAAGCGGACTTGGGTGAATCTCCTCAATTTTTCCTTTTTCCAAAAGTTCCTCAAAATAAGAACGCGTATAGGGAAGCATATCCGGAGCTAGTTCGCAAACATCGGGCAGAAAAGCTTGACCATAGAAGGTCGGTAAGCCCAACTTATGCAACATGAGATGGTTAGCGGTCGTGTCTGAAAATCCTAAGAAAATTTTCTGAGAAAGAACCTTCTTGAGCTCATCATCGGCAAAAAGATGGGGTAAGAGCCGGTAGGTGTCCAAACCTCCGATAGCACAAAGAATCATATCCAGGGAAGGGTCAGAAAAGGCATCTAGCATATCTTGAGCACGCGCCTCGGGATGCTGATCTAAATAATCCAAGCCCTTAAGAGCATTGGGAAGGAAGACGACCTCCTGTCCCAATTCTTCTAAGCGCCGTAAGCCAAGTTCCAGTTCATGGGCAATAAAGTCTTCCCCAAGTATTCCACTGGAGAGGCTGACAATTCCAATTTTCTTTACATTCATAAATATCTCCTACATGTTTCATCATTACGATTGGGTACAATTCCATCTCTTCTAATCGGTAGCCGTATTGTTCTTCTCCATTTGTTGATCAATCAAGTCGGCAATCCGCTTGTTCAAACCTTCTTCATCGTTGGTGGCGGGAGATCCTACTTGTTGCACAACTAAGCGGACTTGCTGCAATCCATAAGCTTTCTGCTTCTGTTCCAGCTTTCGGATATCTGCCTCGGTCAAAGCAGGACCGGTTACCACAACCTCTAACTCTTGCTTTTCCATATCCAAACTTTGGTTGAGGACGATTTGCTGGGAAAACTCACGAGTTACAAAAGTCTGGGCCGCCTCCGCGAGGACTCGTTTGTCGGACTCTTTTTTCGCCGGAAGGACTAGCCATAAAATCAAAACGGCCAACAGGGCATAAACCCCAAACACCTGAGGGCTTTTTGGAATACTGTCCTTCATAAATCGAGCGACCAGATAATGCCCCAGCATAATGAAGAAAATGTTAATCGCAAAAGATAGAGACTTCCACTCACAAAGGTCAGCTGACCAGTCGCAATCCCATAGCCGGTAGTACAAAGTGGTGGAACCAGGGACGTTGCCAGGGCCACACCAGCCGCTATGTGATTTCTTTCTTTTCTCCGAACTCCAACAGCCCCGACCAGTCCACCGACCAAGGAAATCAGGATATTCCAAAGGTTCGGGGAGGCCTGACCAGTTAATTCTGATCCAGCTGTCTTGAGAGGCGTTAACCAAAAATAAATGGTGGCCAGGCATATGGCGGCAAGTACTTGCAAGACCAGTATCCTCAAGGACCGTCGAAAAAGGGACAGATTCAGCCAGAACAGGCCGACCCCCATACCAATGATCGCAGGCATTAAAGGGGAGAGGAGTTTGGCCCCTAAAATCATCGGTATGGAATTCAGATTGAGGCCAATACAGCCCACCAAAACAGACCCAAACAAGAGCAGCCAGTGTTGTTTTTCAAACAATAGTTCAGCACCTACTCGATTGAGGTATTCTTCCTTTGACCATCTATTCTGCATGATACTCACTCCTACTCTGACTCCTATTTAGAGGACCAGCTCTTTCGTTTTAAGCAAATTATAGTCTTTTAGTTTATCTTTTATTACTGTGTTAGCTCGTCTTGCCGTACTTCATTGAAACTTTCTTCAAAAGTTTTATCAGTAATCTCAAAATCTCCCTCAAGATTTTGAGCTGTCTACGACTCGCTGCCTTGTACTAAAGTAAACTAAAACTCCAAGCAGGCTTCGCCTGCTAACTCATGACGGAAAATTAGTTTAGGTATATAATAAAGATGAGCAATACAAATCCGTAAGTTTATTAGGGCTTTGCCGAGCCTGTAACTAA
>NZ_JADXDQ010000066.1:0-8910 GCF_015831295.1 Streptococcus sp. NLN64 | reverse complement strand
ACTTATGAAGCAGTAAAAGCATTAGGGATGCGGCAACATCCTTAAGACATTTTTAAATATGTTCACCTTAAGTATAACACAGATAGTGTTTTTTTGCGCTTTTTTACTGTGTTATTTTCAAATAAAAACGAATACATAAAATACTAGAAATACAATCGGTTTTAATCTTCTTCTCATACTCTTCATATTATAGCATCTCTGCTGAACAAGGACTAGTTGTTATAGTCTTTTAGTTTGCTTTTAGTACAAGGCAGCGAGTCGCAGGCAGTACTAAAGTACGGCAAGACGAGCTAACACAGTAATAAAAGATAAACTAAAAGAGTATAAAAAGTAAAAAGCCTCAAGCAGCGTACAAATCTACTCGAGACTCCTTACATTCATTAGGATCTAACTTCCTTCAAAGCATCTTCAATTTGCTTTAAAACAGCCTTCATAGAGTCTTCATCGTTCACAAAGTCAAACTGGTTCCCATCAATTCGAACCTTGGGACTCTTATCATACGCTTCATACCAGCCTGGATAGGCGCTATGAACTTGCTGATAATAAGCCTTTAAATCTGGATTCCCATCAATCTGTTCATAGTCCCGGCCACGAAGGGCAATCCTGTGCAACATGGTGTCAAAGGAAACATCAATATAAATAAGCAAATCCGGTGCTTTTTTAGGCATGCCCTTCAACTCTTCCATCATATTATCTAGAAGCTCGTGGTAGACCTGATGCTCCTCCTGCGTAACATTGCCATTTCGGTAGTTCAAATCTAAAAAGAGAGCATCTTCAAATATAGAGCGATCTAGAACATTATTATCATCCTTATAGGCCTCTTTAATGCTCTTAAAACGTTTATTTAAAAAATAAATTTGCAAAAGAAAGGCATACTTCTCTGGATTTTTATAGTAGAGATCCAAAACGGGATTGTCATCTACCGATTCATAGAAAACCTCTGTCCCAAAATGTTCCCCCAAAGCCGCTGCCAAGGATGATTTTCCGGCACCAATGGTACCCGCTAAAACTAACAAAATTTTCATTCCCTCCTTAGAATTTGAGCAAGTCTTTGAACTCAAAATTGACTATCTCAAAAAATCAATTACTCCCTACTACTTTATCACAATAGACTTCTTCTTCCTAGAGTCTACCACTAAAAAATGAAAAAAAGCCAAGCAAAAGGTTAGTAGGAACCTACCTAACTCCTAAAAATCCTCTGGACCGATAGATGGCTTCCTTCTGAAGCTCCATAAAATAGAAAATGAGACCTGAACATCCGTTAGGCCTCATTAATCATTTTATTTTTACGCAGTGGTTGATTCGGTCAAACAGCTAAAAGGCTGTTTGAGGTAATAGATAGAATTTGCGAAGCAAATAATAATTGTTCGCCTTTATTGAGAGAACATCTCATGTTCTCTTATCCAGAAAACTCAAAGAGTCAATTCCTGACTCTTTGACCTCCAAAAACAACCTAATCAACTATGCGGGGGTGATAATACGAACTAAATTTTATAAAATTTAGTTCTGTATAACTCCCTAATCTTCGTTTACGTAAGGCATTAGGGCCATAACGCGTGCGCGTTTGATGGCGTTTGTGACTTTACGTTGGTTCTTCGCTGAAGTACCAGTTACGCGACGTGGAAGGATTTTTCCGCGTTCTGAAACGAAGCGGCTTAGAAGTTCTGTATCCTTGTAGTCAACGTATTCAATTTTGTTTGCTGCGATGTAATCAACTTTTTTACGGCGTTTGAATCCGCCACGACGTTGTTGAGCCATTGTATTCTCCTTTATAGTATTGTCTTAGAAGGGAAGGTCGTCATCAGAGATGTCCATGGGACTGGTAGCACCAAATGGGCTGTCATTCCGAGAAAAATCAGGCATGCTAGGTTCAGCGCTTGGCTGGCTGGCAGCTGGAGCAGATCCAAAGCTGTTGCCACCACCGAAACTTCCGCCACCACTGTTGCCTTCACGGACAGCACGACTTTCCAAGAGTTGGAAGTTGTCTGCTACGACTTCAGTAACGTAAACACGTTGCCCTTGTTGATTTTCGTAATTACGGGTCTGGATACGGCCCGTAATTCCGATTAATGCACCCTTCTTCGCCCAATTCGCCAAGTTCTCGGCTTGTTGACGCCAGATGACTACATTGATGAAGTCAGCCTCGCGCTCACCATTTTGACTCTTGAAGGTGCGATTCACAGCGAGGGTGAAAGTCGCCACTGCAACATTAGATGGGGTATAACGCAAATCTGCGTCGCGGGTCATACGACCAACAAGTACAACATTATTTATCATTTGTTACCTTCTTACGCGTCAAGTTTAACGATCATATGACGAAGGATGTCGCCATTGATTTTAGCCAGACGATCAAACTCACGAAGAGCTGCATCATCGTTCGCTTCAACGTTCACGATGTGGTAAAGACCTTCACGGAAATCTTGGATTTCGTAGGCAAGGCGACGTTTTTCCCAGTCTTTAGACTCAAGGATTGCTGCACCGTTGTCTGTCAAGATTGCGTCGAAACGCTCTACCAAAGCTGCTTTAGCTTCTTCTTCAATGTTTGGACGAATAATATAAAGAATTTCGTATTTAGCCATTGATATTTCCTCCTTTTGGACTAATGACCCATGTCTCCATGAGTAAGTGAGGCTTATTCTCACAAGATACTATTATACAAGAAACTCTCACCTGAGGCAAGAGTTTTCTTTCTTTTTTCTTAATAATCGTATTGAGTCAAGTTGTACTGCTCAATCAGACGGTTAAGTTTGACATTATAACTTGAATCTGTCGCATAAGTTCCTGTCAAGGCCAAGGTGGCATCTTGGTAGGAAGTGGTATTGGCCTTCCATGTTCCTGCATACATAGGCTGAGAAAGCACAAGCGCATAGTCTGTTAAAGAAGCATAGTAAGAGGGGTAGCTCCGGAATTGATCCCGGATTTCATACATGTCACCACTCCCATCATCCTCATTGGTCAAAAAGGTAACCCCCTCACCTTGGTAGGTTCCCTTAATCCCAAATAAATTGTAGTGAGGAGCCTGAGACAAGCGACTGGTGCCACGTTCCGATTCCAACAGGGCTTGGGCAATCATAACTGAAGCATAAAGTCCATAGTGATCTGCCACCACCTGTGCATCTGGCGCAATCGCCTCTACGAAGCTATCTTCAGTTGCTACAGTATAAGTCCCCTGCTCAGTCTCGACAGCCTGATACGCCATAAAACCCAAACCCACTGTTGCCAAGGCCAAGATAAGAAGACCTAGCCCTTTTTTTCTCTTAGGCATCTCTTACTCCGTTCATCCATTTTTTCTTTAGTCTAACAAGAAAAAAGAAGGAAGTAAAGGAAAAACTAGAGGGACCATGGATTATAAAAACGACTTCCCTGAACCCACATGAGGTAAAGGGCCAGCAACAAAGAGAGCAGTGCAAGCCCTAAAAGAAGAACGTCTTGCCAGGACCAAGCTTGTGTCCAATACCAGGTACGGCGTTTTTCCTTCCCAAACCGCCGCAATTCCATGGCCCGCGAAATCGTCTCAATTCGCTCTAAAGAAGTCAAAATCAGTGGAAAAAGAATCAAGGCATTGCCGCGAATACGCGTAAATAGCGGCTGATTCGAAGACAAGTCCAGACCACGGGCCTCCTGGGACTTACGGATCATAACAAAATCCTCTTGGACATCTGGAATGTAGCGGAGGGTCAAACTCACCGCATAAGCAATCCGGTAGGAAACCCCGATTTGATTCAGACTAGCCGCAAACTGACTTGGATGGGTCGTCAAAAGAAAGACTAGAGCCAAAGGCAAGGTCGCCACATACTTGAGAAAAAGATTGGACAAGTAAAACAACTCTTCTTGGGTTAGACTAAAAGGGCCAATCCCCGCCCAAATGAGATGGCGACTGCCATATATCTCGACCCCGTATTCTGGAGAAAAGAGATAAACCATCAGCAAGTTCATCACCGCAAAGAAAGAAGCAAAATAAATAACCCAGCGAATGTTCTTCCAGGAAATTCTGGACAAGCGGAGTGCCACTAAGGATACAAATGCAATCGCCAATAAGAGTCGCGTATCATAGGTAATCATGGCGGCAATCGAAGTCAGCAAGAAAAACAGGAATTTACTAGCACCCGTTAGCTCATGAATCCAAGTCTTCCCCGGCTGATAGCCAATAAAATTGTTCATGCCTTCCTCCCCCTTTCTTGATAAAACTCAGAGAGGACAATGGCATCCGCCCCAATCTTTTGTGCTAGGTAAAAGAGCGAAGTCTCCCGCAAGTGAGCCTGGGCCAAAACATCCGGCCGTGAAAGGAGTTCCCGCGGATTTTGGTCTGCCAAAATCCGCCCCTGGTCCAATACTAAAGCACGATCTGCATACTCCAGCATGAGCTGCATATCATGCGTAATGAGAACAATCGCGTGTCCCAGATCAGCTAATTTCTGTAGAAAATCCATCATTTCCCGGTAATGAGCCTGGTCTTGACCAGCAGTCGGTTCATCTAGGATTAAAACCTGGGGCTCCAACACCAAAATGGCTGCAATGGTCACCCGTTTTTTCTGACCATAGGACAAGGCCGAAAGCGGCCAATTCCGAAACGGTGTTAGACCACAAGTCTCCAAGACAGCGGCCACCTTAGGTGCCACTTCCTCCTCCGACAGACCTCTGAGTCTGAGTCCTCTAGCAACTTCATCAAAAATCATGGCTTGAGAAATCATCTGGTTTGGATTCTGCAGAACATACCCCACTTGCCGAGCTCGCTCTGCTAGGGATTGGTCAGCCACTTCCTGTCCCTGCCAGAAATACTGACCTTGGGCCGGTAAGTAGCCCGACAAGAGCTGAGCCAGGGTGGATTTTCCGGTTCCATTTTTCCCGACCAAAGCCACCAGTTCCCCTTTTCGAAGTTGGAGATCTAGCCCTTCAAAAATCGCAGGTCTATCCGAATATGCAAAGGTCAAGCCCTTCCACTGAGCCAATACTTCTCCGGTTTCAGCTTTTAATCTGCGGGTTGATTCAGGTAACGGAAGTGGAGGAAGGTCTAGGGATTCCAACTTATCGAGAGGTAGGCCTGCTCTTAACTCCCATCCCAACTCCCTTAGAGCAGTTAGGTATAAAGGTTCGCGGATACCAACCCGTGCCAACTCTGAGCTAGCTAATAGTTGGTTGGGAGGACCGTCAAAAGCAATCTGACCATTTTCCACCAGAACAATCCGATCTAGTCCTAGTTCCAACACCTCTTCCAGACGGTGCTCAATGATGACTAGAGTTGACCCTGTTTCTTCATGCAATCGACCTAGTAATTGCAGACTTTCGTGCGCTGCCTGAGGATCTAGGTTGGCCAACGGTTCATCAAAAAGCAGGAGGGGACTTTCGTCAATCAAGACACCAGCCAAACCAACTGCCTGTTTCTGACCACCCGACAAATCTTGTGGGCGCTGATGTGCTAACGAAGTTAGACCTAAATTCTCCAACCAATAAGCTACTTTTTCCCGAATTAGTGCTGTTTCAACAGCATCATTTTCCAAGGCAAAGGCCACATCTTCCGCAACAGTTTGACCAATAAACTGACCATCTGTATCTTGAAGAATACTGGAAATAAGCAGAGAACGCTGGACAATACTTGAAGCTAGCAAATCCTGACCTTTGAACAAAAGTTCTCCCTGAATGTGGCCTTCATAAACATGGGGAACCAGACCATTGAGACATTGCCCTAACGTCGACTTTCCTGACCCCGAAGGTCCAATAATGGCTACTTTTTCCCCTTGTTGAATGGTCAGATTGATGTCTTTCAAGGTCGGCTCTGCCTGACTCTGGTACTGAAAGGAAAATTTTTTAAACTGAATCAGTGGTTCCACCATGTCACTCCCTTTTTTCTTCCATTTTATCATAGTTTGGATGTGAAAAGGACAAAATTCACAAGGTGAATTTTGTCCTTCTGATTTATTCTTTGGTCAAGCTACCGGTCTTGACTTGGTTACGAGCATAGAGGCTTAGTAACAAGCTACCTGCGATGGCCACAGTTACTGAATTGGTCAAACCTGCAACGACTCCTTGGGCAAACACCTTGTTAACAGGTTCCTTATAAATCAGAATATCCCCGAGAGGAGCTACCAGTCCCCATAGGACTAGGTTGGCAATCACCTGAACCAGGTTAAAGGTTAGCAGCCCTTTTGAATCTAGCTTGCCTGATTGCAACTGCAAAGTCTTTCTTGCATTTCCAACAATCAAGCCAAAAAGACCGGAAGCAATCACCCAAGACCACCATGGTGATCCACCACGAAGCAAGTCCATATTTGCGTGGCCAATAAAGCCAACAAAGAAGCCAACGATGGGACCATAAATAATCGCCAATAGTGCTTGAATCGCGTACTGAAGTTGGATATAGGTATTCGGAATCGGGGTGGGAATACTAATTAGACCGACAACGATAAAGAGGGCCGCCCCCACACCAATCGCAACAACTTGTTTAATAGATAATTGTGACATCATACACTCCTAAATCTTTTTCAACTGAATAGACCACTGTGGCCCCACGCCGACATTATAGGCCTTGGAGAAAGAACCCTGATTGATAGCTAAGCCTAGACGGTAAACCGAATTCACATAGAGGACTGGCTGTCCAATACGGACATCCGCAAAGGACTTACCGTAAACCACTTGGTTTTGGTAAACCAACATGTCATTGTTATAGATGGTGACTTCAAAGCGATCACCAAAGTCAGGCTCCAATTTTTGAAAGTCTTCCCGTTTGATTGAGGTCCAAAGGGAGCCAAAGCGTACATCCAAAATGTCGACAACACCTTGCACCCAGTCTGGGCCATGGGTGGTTTTGACAACCGGAATTTCCACAATGTGCTCCACACTTAGTTCCGGACCTACCTCTTCGAAAGTAATGTGACCGCTGGCTAATTTTGCCCCTGTGTAAGCATAGACGTCACGTCCATGGAAGGTGTAAGAATGTTCTGTGTTGGCACGACGGTTGGATACCTCAGAAATTTCCCGTACCGCCACCACTTCATCCTTGATATAGGACAGGGTTCCATTATCTGGTGTCACAATATATTGATTGCGCTTAGTCAAAGCCACAACACTCTTGCGTTTGGAACCAACACCTGGATCCACAACCGACACAAAGGTTGTCCCCTCTGGCCAATAATCGATGGTTTGGAATAGGCGGTAGCTCGCCTCTTCAATATGATAAGGCGTGATATCATGCGTGAGATGATGAATATTCAAATCCCGTGCTTCTTCCAAAGCTACCCCAATCATGGCCGAAACCGCTCCATCCACTAAACCAAAATCCGATTGCAATACTAATAAGCGATCCATACATCCTCCCAGTGACTACTTTCTACTACTCCTCTATCCTACCAGATTTCCAATAAACACCCAAGACGAATTTTCTTATTGAGGCCATTAAATTTTTTTATGAAGAAAAAAACCAGGTGATTCGCATCACCTAGTCTTCACTAAGAATTCTACTTAGCCTGATAGCGCAATTGCCCATCCAAGTAAGTTTCTTGCAACTCTAGTTTAGGACTCCAGATCAAAAAGTCTGCGGCTGCACCAGATCGAATCTGACCACATTCGTGTTCGAGATGAACCGACAGTGCAGGATTCAAGGTCGCCATTCGCAGCGCCTGCTCCGGATTGGCTAATCCCCAGTCCACTACATTTTTCACCCCATCCTTCAATTGAAGGATGGATCCAGCTAATGAGCCTGAATCTTTCAAACGAGCCGTTCCCTCTTGGACCACGACTGGGAAATCCCCTAGATGGTAATCCCCATCCGGCATCCCCCCTGCCCGCATACAATCAGTAATCAAAGCCACCTGATCCAAGCCCTTTTGATCCATCAAAATTTGGCAGGCACCTGGATGCACATGATGACCATCACAAATCAATTCCGCAAAGGTGTGCGGCAACTGATACATGGCTCCAACCATACCCAGCTCTCGATGGGTTAGGCCACGCATACCATTGTATGCGTGAACCCACACACTTGCTCCTGCTTGAACAGCCTTCCGAGCCTGATCAAAGGTGGCATTGGAATGCCCCAAAGCAACCGTAACCCCTTCCTGGGTCAAGGTTTCCACAAATTCTTCAACCCCATCCCGCTCAGGAGCAAGCGCAATTTTCTTAATTTGTCCCTGGGCTGCTTCTTGCCAATCCCTAAATTCTTCCAGACTCGGATCTTTCATATAGGCCGGATTTTGAGCTCCTTTGAACTCTTCTGTAAAGTACGGGCCCTCAAAATAAATCCCTTGGATTTTTGCTCCCTTAGCCTCTTTGTAGCGAGCCCCAATTTGTTCCGATACTTGGCGAAGATCCGCTGTATCTGCAGTCAGGGTTGTTGGAAGGAAACTCGTCACCCCAGTGCTAAGAAGCCCCTCACTCATGGTTGTTAGGACTCCATCAATGTCCTTATCCATGACATCGATCCCTCCAAACCCGTGAATATGGGTGTCGACAAGACCCGCACTTACCCAATAACCGGTGTAATCACGAATTTCCCCAGATTCTGGTCGCTCAGCCTGCCATTTGCCAAATCGACCATCCTTGATTTCTAAATAACCTGCTCCCTTTTTCTCATAGGGATAGAAAAAGGCATCTGCTTGAATATAGTAGTTCATCATCGATTCCTCCTTATAGTTATTATACACCTTGATGAAAAAAATGGAAATGGTCTAGACCGGTTTTTTCAAACATCACTCTCAAGCCAAAAAAGCTGCTACTACTAGGATGGAATAGGGTAAGAAAAAAAGACCACATCTCACCCCCGTGCGTGCCGTTCGGCACACGGCGGTTCCATTAACTTTTAACGCATGTCGTTTTAAGTAGTAATCGAGACAGCTGACCAGTCCTCGTTTGGCGAGGACTGGTTTTGATATTGCTCTCTTTAATACTGACTTTTGTGCTACTAGTTGATAGTGGTCA
>NZ_JADXDQ010000065.1:0-9469 GCF_015831295.1 Streptococcus sp. NLN64 | reverse complement strand
AAGGCCTTGACACAAAATCCCCTTCTCTTTGCTTCACAACTAGGCTCAGCAGGCATCAATCTGCCAAATAAATTGTCCTATTTTTAGAAAAATGGTTGACAAATGGTAGAAAAATCTCTGAGGGAGACTTTGAGCTGTTTACGATTCGCTGCCTTGTACTAAAAGTAATACTCATTGGATTTTCAAACATACTAAGATTCGTTAAGCGTAAACTAAAATACTATGGCATTTGCAAATCGTTGATGATATCAATATGTGGGGAGACTAGTGGGTAAGTTTCTTCGTGTGTTGCTAAGTTTGTGACAACAGCTGTCAGATTGTCGAGTTCACAGAAGGAAGTGAAGTCATCTTTGCCAAATTTTGACTTGTCTAAAAGTAAATAGCGTTCGAGGGAGTGTTCTAGGGCTAAGTGTTGGGTATAGGCTTCAGTAATCGTCGAGGTCATAACCTGATTCGCTTTGACACCATTAGCAGAAAAAAACATTTTTGAAAAATGGAGATTTTCAAGACTCATATTGGTAATTTCTCCTATGAAGGATTCGGTTACCTGACGCAATTCTCCTCCTAGCAGAAAGACTTTGAAGTCTTCGGATTTCTTTTGGGAGAGCACTCGAAAGACAGGTAAACAGTTGGTGATGATGGTTAACTGTTTGTTTTGAATGGCTTCTGCTAAATAGGTGGTTGTCGTCCCAGGACCTAGAAAAATTCGGTCGCCATCCTCGATGAGAGAGGCTGCTCGCAGGGCAATGGCCTGCTTTGCTGCCTGATGCTGGATGTGCTTTTCTGAGTGGGAGTATTCGCGGTACTGGAAGGCGGTATTGGAACGAGCTCCTCCATGGATTCTGGTTAAAATTCCTAGTTCTTCTAATTCTCCCAAATCCCGTCGGACAGTCATATCTGTTACATTCAACATTTCGACAATTTGAGATGTTCGAATTGTTCCTTTTTGGTGGACTAAACGAGTTATTTTTTCCAATCTTTTTTGTTTTTTCATTTCTCCCCCCCTTTTTTTTTATTTTTATTGTAACAAAAAACAACCAAAAATTCTGCTAATGATTGAATGAATAATAGATAGGAACCTCATTCTGATGTTGGGTTCTTTTTATTTTGACCAAACACAATATATTTTTTGTTTAAACAAACACAAAAACAAACAAAGGTTGTTGACTTATTGTTCGAAAACGGTTACAATGTAAGTGAGCAAATATAAAGAATGTGAGGGTCAGGTGTATGAAGTTATATGTAGCCGCAGATTCCCATGGGAAACATCTCAAAATCGCCATTGACGACTATCTCAAAACATTGGGATGCGAATTGGTGACGGTGAGTCAAGGGGGAGATTTCGTAGATGAGACATTAGCTGTTGTTGCAGAGTTAAAGAAAGATCAGGAAGCCTTAGGTCTGGTTATTGATGCATATGGTGTTGGTCCTTTCATGGTGGCTACGAAATGCAAGGGAATTATTGCAGCGGTTGTTTCGGATGAACGTTCAGCTTATATGACTAGGGGGCATAACAATTCACGATTGCTGACGATTGGTGCAGAGATTGTGGGGGTTGGTTTGGCTAAGAACATTGTTAGAGGATTTGTTGAAGGATCTTATGATGGAGGGCGTCACCAGATTCGTGTGGATATGTTGAATAAAATGTGCTGAGGTGAAGTGAATGAAAATTGCAATCGGTTGTGACCATATTGTTACGGATGAAAAAATTGCAGTAGTGGATTATTTGAAGGAGAAGGGACATGAGGTTCTAGATGTTGGAGCCTATGACCACGTTCGAACTCATTATCCAATCTATGGCAAAAAGGTTGGTGAAGCAGTTGCGAGTGGACAGGTGGATGTCGGAATTTGTATTTGTGGAACAGGTATTGGAATTAACAATGCGGTCAATAAGGTTCCAGGTGTCCGTGGTGCGCTTGTTCGGGATATGACCTCTGCAATTTATGCGAAAAAGGTCTTGAATGCCAATGTGATTGGGTTTGGTGGAAAAATTAGTGGTGAGTTCCTCATGTGTGACATCATTGATGCCTTCCTTGAAACGGAATATGAAGCAAGCCCTGAAAACCAAGTCTTAGTACACAAAATTTCTAGTATAGAATCTGAAAACCAGGAACAAAATAGTTCAAGCTTTTTCGAAGAATTTATTGAAAAATGGAATCGCGGAGAGTACCACGATTAGGTGGACAAAAGAATGCTAGTAGTGCCTCGAATCTTTCGATTGGAATATCCATAAATGAGAGAGTTTCAAGTTAGCCCAAGCTACCTGGGTGAACTCCTCCTTTAAAATAGCAGCAGGAAAAGGAGAGGATGTCTCCGTGTTCTGCCACAAATTGAACTGATGGGGAATGTGGTAAGAAACGGGGAGTATTCCTTTCACAGGGTGGAGCATTGCAGCTACAAATCTTAGTTGAAGAGGTGCAGTATAGCAAATAAAGTCACATTGGATGCACTAACGGACCATCGCGGAATCATTTCAACTTTGGTTTTTAATCCACGTGGAGCTTTGCGGGAAATGCTAGGCATAATGGTGTGGCTGAGCCCACCAGAGAACAACGAAGAAGTCATGTCGTCTTTAGGGCTTGCTGAAACTCGGAGTTCCAAGGTGGATAGCGGATAGGGTGTCAGGTTGGGGTGACCATTATCAACTAGTAGCACAAAAGTCAGTAGATATCCTGCGAACTAATGTATTTGAGCCAATTTCACAGCAGGAAATAGCGCATAACCACACTGAAATATCTTGTGACTCAGTCTTTTTTCAAATGATATAGTCTTTTAGTTTGCTTTTAGTACAAGGCAGCGAGTCGCAGGCAGTACTAAAGTACGGCAAGACGAGCTAACACAGTAATAAAAGATAAACTAAAAGAGTATAACTCCGATGAATCTCAAGTTCCGTCACTGTTTTGCAGGAAGTATAGTATTAAAGAAAGCAATATCAAAACCAGTCCTCGCCAAACTAGGACTAATCAGCTGTCTCGATTACTACTTAAAACGACATGCCTTAAAAGTTAACTGAACCGCCGTGTGCCGAACGGCACGCACGGTGGTGTGAGAGAGGGCAAGACGATCTAACACAGTAATAAAAGATAAACTACAAGAGTATAACTCAGATGAATCTCAAGTTCCGTCACTGTTTTGCAGGAAGTATAGTATTAAAGAAAGCAATATCAAAACCAGTCCTCGCCAAACTAGGACTGATCAGCTGTCTCGATTACTACTTAAAACGTCATGCCTTAAAAGTTAACTGAACCGTCGTGTGCCGAACAGCACGCACGGTGGTGTGAGAGAGGGCAAGACGAGCTAACACGGTCATAAAAGATTCACTAAAAGAGTATCTTTACCTTAGTGCTGGGGTTTCAGCGCAACTCTTCCAAGAAACACTGGCGTTTGCTCATCAGGCGGGTGCTAAGTTCAATGGTGTCCTATGTGGACGATCAACATGGGCTGGTGTTGTTTCGGTTTGTGTTGAAAAAGGAGAGGAAGCAGCTCGTGAATGGCTTCGGACAGAAGGGAGAGCCAGTCTTGAAGCCTGAAATAAGAGTCTGGCTTCCTCAGTAATTTCTATTTTTCAGAAAGTTCAGGTGACCTATGACTAATTTATTTGCCAAAGAAACGGTCTTTATATCTGAGGCATTGACACAAAATGATGTATTTGTGGAAGTTGCTCAAGCCTTATTAGAGCACGGACTTGTGACAGAAGAGTTTCTGTCCAACCTGGTAGAGCGAGAAAAACAGTATCCAACTGGGCTTCCACTCGCACCGATTGATGAGCGGCTACCGAATGTTGCGATTCCGCATACAGAAAGTAGCTTTGTAAATCAAACGCGGATTGTTCCAGTAAAGCTGAAACATCCCCTCACCTTCCATAATATGATTGTTCCTGACGAAGAATTACAGGTTTCCTTTTTGTTTATGATCTTGAATCATGATGAATCGGAGCAATCTGGGCTATTAGCCCAGATTATGGATTTTGTGAATCGCCAAAATGTTGAGGATTTGGTGGAATTCTTTAGCTTTGAATCAGTAGAAGAAGTTTATCACTATTTAGAAAAGAATTTTTAAGGAGTACGGAAAATGATTAAAATATTAGCAGCTTGTGGAGCAGGTGTAAATTCTAGCCACCAAATTAAAAGTGCTTTAGAATCTGAAATGGCAAAACGTGGGTATCAAGTGACCTGTGATGCAGTCATGATTAAAGATATTAATGAAGAAATGATGTCTCGTTATGATATCTTCGCTCAAATTTCCAAAACTGACTTGGGATTCAATGTTGAAATTCCAGTGGTAGATGCAGGGGCGATCTTATATCGTATTCCGGCCATGGCAGAACCAGTATACAAAAAATGGAGGAAGCGATTGCTTCCATTGCGAAATAGGGAGATAACATATGAATGCAATTGTAGACTTAGCCAATCAGATATTCCAGCCAATTATTAATCTGGGTGCGGCCTCCTTGATGAGCATTATTTTGACCATTTTGGCACTTTGTTTTAAGGTAAAATTCTCCAAAGCCTTAGAGGGAGGTTTGAAACTGGGGATTGCCCTAACAGGTATTGGAGCGATTATCAATATCTTGTCTACTGCCTTCTCAGGTGCTATGACAGATTTCGTAGCGCGGACTGGTTTAGAGTTAACCATTACGGACGTGGGATGGGCTCCTCTGGCAACAATTACTTGGGGCTCACCATTTACCCTCTACTTCCTATTGGTGATGGTCATCGTCAACCTAATTATGTTGGCGATGAAAAAAACGAATACACTTGACGTTGATATCTTCGATATCTGGCACCTTTCAATTGTAGGTCTCTTTGCAATTTGGAGTGGAGCCAATCTATTCATTGCGACTGTATTGGTGGTTTTTATTGGTGTTTTGAAAATTCTCAACTCTGATTTGATGAAACCAACCTTTAATGATTTGTTGGGGGCTGGTCCAGAAAATCCAATGACCACAACTCATATGAACTTTATGATGAATCCTATCATCATGGTTTTCGATAAAATTTTTGATCTCCTATTCCCTTGGTTGGATAAATACGACTTCGATGCAGCTAGGTTGAATGCAAAAATAGGTTTCTGGGGTTCAAAATTTGCGATTGGTATTTATTTGGGAATCTTTGTAGGGCTTCTTGCTGGTCAAACTCCATCTGAAATTGTTTCTTTGGCCTTTGTTGCAGCGGTCTGCTTGGAATTGTTCTCTTTAATTGGTTCTTGGTTTATTGCAGCTGTAGAGCCTTTGTCACAGGGGATCACCGATTTCGCTTCTTCACGTCTTGCTGGTCGTACTCTAAATATCGGTTTGGATTGGCCTTTCCTTGCTGGTCGTGCGGAAATCTGGGCTGCTGCCAATGTCCTTGCCCCAATTATGTTACTTGAATCCATTATCTTACCAGGAAATAAACTCTTGCCACTTGCTGGAATTATTGCCATGGGAGTTACTCCAGCTCTGCTTGTCGTGACACGTGGTAAGTTGATTCGGATGATTGTTATCGGAGCCATTGAATTGCCACTCTTCTTATGGTCAGGTACAATCATGGCCCCATTTATTACTGAGACAGCAATGAAAGTTGGAGCCTTCCCAGAAGGAATTGAAACTTCAGCAATGATTTCTCACACTACTATGGAAGGACCAATTGAAAAATTCTTGGCATTCTTTCTTGGTAAAGCTGCTGCTGGAGAAGGTACCTTTATGATTTTAGCTATCGGTAGTCTAGTAGTATACACCTTGCTCTTCTTCTGGTACCGTGGTGAAATGAAAAAACGGAACCAGGTCTACCTTGAAGCAGAAACAACAAATAGATAGAATATGTAAAAACTCCACGTAAGACTCTCTTATGGGAGTTTTTACATAGTTTGTGCAAGGAAACAGAAATTAGACTTTCTGCAAAACAGTGACGGAACTTGAGATTCATCGGAGTTATCATTTGAAAAAAGATAGAATCATAGGATATTTCAGTGTGGTTATGCGATATTTCCTGCTGTGAAATTGGATCAAATACTTTAGTTCTGAAGGAGGTCTATTGATTTTTATATAATTTCCAAATTAGTACTCTCAAAAATGCAAGCGCTAACCTAAATCGAAGGAGGTCACCAGGAATCACCATCAAACGCAGTAGTGGAAACAATTAGGTTTGCCCACTGAAGGAAACTGGTCCAGGTTTGGTAGTAGATGAGCTTCCTCTTTTGATGTAAGTAATACTCATTACATTTCAAAATCTGAATGTGTGAATCCTTTTCGCCGAACCCAAAGTTCTGTCTTCATCGGATTGCCTTTTCAGATTTCGAACTGTTTCGAGTATAAGTTGCTACCACAGAACGATTCAACTCCAGGTCCAATGCTGTATCCATCGAATAAGTCGGATCTAAAGACAAGGCCGGCGGCTCAGGAAGGTGATGTAGCTTGCTCTGGAACGAATGTGGGCAAGGTGGTGTCGCATCAGATTAGCGATAGATATCCTTGTCCTCCACTGCAAGTAGCCTCTTGCTGGCTTTTAGAGCAAGGCACGACTTTGCCCTAAGCGTGGATGTCTGTTTCTAATAACCTTTCCTTAGTTAGGATACATGGAGTTGTTAAGTCGAAAAGAAGAAAGGGACAGGATAGTACCCCTGATGTGATTTGAGAAATGGATTGGAATAGGAATCTTTATGGAGATCCTAAAGTCATCAAGCATAGAGTGCTCCTTGCGGGCTTCCTTGAGTAGTTGATGTTAGATCAGTAGATTCTTTGTTATTTTAAATATTTGTGTTAGATTAGTTGTATTCAATCATTTTTTGGACCTGTTACATGGTCCTAAATGAAGAAGGGCTGCTGTGTGATTCCAAACTTTTGGAAAATAGATTGTCTGTGGGGTACAAAAGGTAAGGGGATTTTTTCCTGGGTTAAGAAATAGGACTACTTTCCCCAAGGGCATCCGAGTTGAAAAAACTCATTGCGAGTATTGCACCGCCCTTTTAATGCATGAAGTTGTAAAGCTTATGGAGAAACAAATCTTACTTGTCAAGTGGAGGATTAAAGATGAAACGCTTATTGTCAACCTATGCTAGTGATATTGCAGCGATGAGCCCCCAAGATTTGAAACAGTCTATCCGGGCTAGTGAAGGTCGGATTGTGATGGGAGAGACGGTGGTCACCGCTGCTCCCTTGATTGCGGGTGTCAGCAATGCCGAGATGATGGCCGCTTTTAGCTGTGACCTCCTGGTCTTGAATGAGCTGGATGTTTTCAAACCAGAGATTGTCGGCTTCTATGACTGTCCCAATCCGATTGCGGAGCTTAAACGCTTAACTGGTCGGCCAATTGGGATTAACTTGGAGCCTGTGGATGGATCACAGGAGCTCTTGGAAAACCAAGTGGACCTGCCAGCCGGTCGTCTGGTTAGCCCCCAGAGTCTGCAACAAGCTCAAGAATTGGGCGTAGACTTTATTATGCTGACAGGGAACCCCGCAACGGGGGTTTCTCTGACGGCTATTTCAGAAGCGATTGCCTTGACCAAACAACACTTCTCAGGCTTGGTATTCGCTGGGAAGATGCACGGCGCTGGCCTGGGGGAAGCGGTTGTTGATACTTCGGCACTCCTCGACTTTGTCCGCCTGGGAGCTGATGGGGTCTTAGTACCGGCAGTTGGCACAGTTCCGGGCGTCCGTGAAGACCAGCTAGCACCGATCGTGGATCAGGTCAAAGCCCAAGGAGCCTTGGTCATTTCGACTATTGGAACCAGCCAGGAAAGTGCAGACAGCCAAACAGTCCGGGACTTTGCCCTCAGCAACAAACGTGTGGGCTCCGACATCCACCATATTGGGGATGGCTCCTATGGCCGCATGCCAGACCCAGAGAACATTCTGGCCCTTTCCCTAGCGGTTCGGGGGAAACGGCACACCTATTTCAAAATGGGGCAGTCTGTTAGAAGATAAAGCCACTTTGAATTTAAAAAAAGTAAGGAAAATATCTTGACGACTTTCGCCATATTTGATAGTATGGAATACGGTATTGTTTACCCCATTTGAAAGGCCCCGGAACCTTCCAAATAACTCGTGGACCGGAACATCCACACTGTAAACAAAAACGAGATTGACTATAGGAGAAATCATGAACAAAACTACATACATGGCTAAGCCAGGTGAAGTTGAACGCAAATGGTACGTTGTTGACGCAACTGATGTCCCACTTGGACGTCTTTCTGCAGTTGTTGCTTCTGTTCTTCGTGGTAAGAACAAACCAACTTTCACACCTCATACTGATACTGGTGACTTCGTTATCGTTATCAATGCTGAGAAAGTGAAATTGACTGGTAAAAAAGCAACAGACAAAATCTACTACACTCACTCATTGTACCCAGGTGGATTGAAATCGATCTCTGCTGGTGAATTGCGTTCTAAGAATGCTGTTCGCTTGATTGAAAAATCCGTTAAAGGCATGCTTCCACACAACACACTTGGACGTGCTCAAGGTATGAAATTGAAAGTATTTGTTGGTAGCGAACACACTCATGCTGCTCAACAACCAGAAGTTCTTGACATTTCAGGACTTATCTAAGGAAAGGAGCAGATGAAACTATGGCACAAGCACAATATGCAGGTACTGGTCGTCGTAAAAACGCTGTAGCGCGTGTACGTTTGGTTCCAGGTACTGGTAAAATCACAGTTAACAAAAAAGACGTTGAAGAGTACATCCCACACGCTGACCTACGTTTGGTCATCAACCAACCATTTGCAGTCACTGCAACTGCTGGTTCTTACGACGTATTCGTAAACGTTAACGGTGGTGGTTACGCAGGACAAGCCGGAGCTATCCGTCACGGTATCGCTCGTGCGCTTCTTGAAGTAGACCCAGACTTCCGTCAAAGCTTGAAACGCGCTGGACTTCTTACACGTGACGCTCGTATGGTTGAACGTAAGAAACCAGGTCTTAAGAAAGCACGTAAAGCTTCACAATTCTCAAAACGTTAATTATCCGCGATATATCAACGTTTCGAAGCACTCAAGAGTTTACCTCATGGGTGCTTTTTTGGTGTTTTTTTGAAAAATTCACCTCAAAATTTACCTTATTTTTACCTTATTGATTTAAGGGTAAACTCACCAACTGCCATAGGGATATACTCTTTTAGTTTATCTTTTATTACTGTGTTAGCTCGTCTTGCCGTACTTTAGTACTGCCTGCGACTCGCTGCCTTGTACTAAAAGCAAACTAAAAGACTATAACATTGGAAGTATTGACATAAATTTGAGTTGTTCCAATATCACTGTGAGTTAGTGCTTCTGAAATAGCTTCTAAACTCATTCCTGCTTGTTTATACTCTTTTAGTTTATCTTTTATTACTGTGTTAGCTCGTCTTGCCGTACTTTAGTACTGCCTGCGACTCGCTGCCTTGTACTAAAAGCAAACTAAAACTCCAAGCAGGCTTCGCCTGCTAACTCATGACGGAAAATTAGTTTAGGTATATAATAAAGATGAGCAATACAAATCCGTAAGTTTATTAG
>NZ_JADXDQ010000064.1:0-9608 GCF_015831295.1 Streptococcus sp. NLN64 | reverse complement strand
TTTAAAAAAGGTCACAAAAACCTTTATTTGGCGTGCACAAAAAGACCACATTTGAAAGTCTGATGTAATTATGAGCTTTCAAATGTGGTCTTATTCTAAATTCTAGGTCTTAACTTAATGACATTGACTGTTTAGGAGGTTTTTTCTTAAGCCCCGCGAGGAACTTTCGATGCTCTTTTTGCTTCTGCAAAGCCAACTGATGATAGCGTTCTAAATCCATTTTTGATTTCCTTTCTACAAATCTCTAGGACTCTTCTAATAACCAATTCAGGAGCGCCTTCTTTTGAATCCCATCATAATTAGCTTCTGACTGGATTTGATCCAATGTTAGAAGATATTTAGGATACTGGTCCTTGATGGCTTGCAATGGACGAAGTTCACGCTCAAGTGTCGCAGGATCTAGAGTCGACAGACTCACCTGAAAGTACTGATAAGTTCCTGTGTCGGTCACAACAATAAAATCCACTTCGTATTTACCTATATTTCCGACATATACTTTAGAAAAACGCCGTCTTAATTCCAAATAAACAATCGTTTCAATCATATGCCCTAAATCTTCTTGGTGATCTGGTAGGAGCAATTGGCGAAAACCAAGGTCAACGCAGTAAAATTTCTCTAGTCTTTGCAAAAGGGTTCGCCCTTTGACATCAAACCGAGGGACAGCGTAGAACAATAAGGAATCCAACAAAGCATCCAGGTAGCCTTCTAAGGTGGTATTGGATACTTTGACTCCTTGACTAACCAAGGTATTCCGAATTTTATTCGTAGAAATTGGACTCCCCATGCTACTGAGAAGCGTCCGTACTAAACGTTCTAATAAATCTGGGCTAGCTGCACCGGCCCTAGGCAACACATCATTCAACAAGATCGTGGAATAGAGACCTTGTAAGTACTCGATACGCTCGCGGTAACTCTCTGTTTGCAACAAATAAGGAAAAGCACTAAACAAATAGTCATTGAACAGCTGACTTTGCGACAAACCTTCCTCCCTCCGCCCAGCTACATATTCTGAAAAGGATAGGGGGAGAACTTCTAACTGAACATATCGACCCGTTAAGTTCGTTGCCAAATCACTGCTCATGAAACGAGCATTAGAACCTGTCAAATATAAATCAACATTCGGCTTGATAAATAAGCTATCCGCAACCAACTCAAACTGATCCACATGCTCGATTTCATCTAAAAAAATATAGTAGGTTTCTGGAGTTTGAAGCTGCTCCTCTAAATACCGATTCAGAGCCTGAAAATTTCTCAATTCATAATAGCGAAGATCTTCAAAATTAATCACTAGAATTTGACTTTCCGCCACACCTGACTGAATCAGCTCTTGCCGAAAAAGCTGAAAAAGAACCGACTTACCAGCCCGTCTTACGCCACTGATTACCTTAATGACCTGTCGATCCCGATACCGATTTAAAAAAGCGACATATTCTGGTCTATCTATCCATTTCATTGAACCACCTCTCTAAGAGTATACCAAAAACAACCATTATTTCCAATCAATTGGAAATAATGGTTGTTTTAAAATTTAATTTCTAATTAACTAGAAATAATTTCCATATATGACGTCAATCCACTACCAATTGTGATATCCTAAATCTTAAATCCATTCTACATCTTTGGTCCCTATTTTTCCTTAAAACAATCAAGGATTTTTGGTACAATATATCGTACAATATTAACGAGGAGGTGAGAACGTCATGGAAGCTGTTACTTATTCAAACTTTCGTCAAAATTTGAAACAATATATACGTCAAGTTAACGAGGATGCTGAACCACTCATTGTCACTTCAAAAAATGTTGAGGATACCGTTGTCGTTCTATCGAAGCGCGACTATGATAGTATGCAGGAAACCTTACGCATCCAGTCCAACAATTATCTCATGAATAAAATTCGAAAAGGTGACCACCAATTCCACACAGGGGACTTTCAAACTCATGAATTATTAGAGGCGGCCGATGAATAAAGCATGGTCTGATGAAGCTTGGGATGACTATTTTTACTGGTATGAACAAGGAAATAAAGCGACCATTAAAAAAAATCAATCGATTGATAAAAGATATTGACAGGCACCCATTTACAGGCATCGGCAAACCTGAACCGCTCCGACACGATTTAGCGGGAAAATGGTCTCGACGGATTTCAGAAGAACACCGCATTACCTATCAGGTTGATGACACCACCATCTATATTTATCCCTGCAAAGACCACTACTAACTCAATCTGTAAAAAAATCCTCAACCCCTTCTATTTCAACGGGATTGAGGATTTTACTATGCTTTCTTCAAAAATAAATCGAATCCGTTTAAACAACCTCTACCGAATTCAATAAACCTAATCACTCCTTAAGCAAGCCTTCTTCTTTTAAGAATTCCTCAGCTACACTACGGGCATCGCGTCCTTCAACGCCTACTGCATAATTCATTCGACTCATCTGATCTGCTGTAACTTTCCCAGCTAATTGATTCAGAATTCCCTCTAATTCAGGATATTCTTTCAAAAGTGATTGACGCATGAGAGGAGCCCCTTGATAAGGAGGGAAAAGCTGCCTATCATCTTCAAGAACAACCAGGTCATACTGAGCCAACTCTGCATCCGTAGAGTACGCATCAATGATCTGAATATCTCCAGACGCAATCGCCTGGTATCGCAAGGCTGGCTCCATGGTCACAACATCTAAATTTAAGCCATATAAGGATTGCAGACCCTTATTTCCATCCTCCCGATCATTAAATTCTAAGGTAAACCCGGCCTTAAGACGCCCTTCTACCCTCTTCAAATCTGAAATTGTTTTCAGCTGATATTCCTCCGCAATGGCCCGGGGAACTGCTATAGCATAAGTGTTCTGATAGGCCATGGGTTTTAGAAGGGCCAAGTCATCCTGTTTGGCAATCCCATCACGCGCCGCCTCATAAACCTGCTCCGGATCATGACTCAACTCTGGTGCTGGTCGCAAGAGACTCCCCGTGATCGTCCCCGTAAATTCAGGGTAGATATCAATATCCCCTTTCTTTAAGGCCTGGTAGAGAAAATCCGTCTTTCCAAAATTGGGTTTGACCTCAACTTGTAGCTCTGAATTTTCTTCAATTAAAAGTTTATAGGCATTCATCAGAATCTCAGGCTCAGGCCCGAGTTTACCCGCAATGACTAGGGTCTTCTCCTCCTGTTTGGGAAGAAGTGTGGTTCCCAAAGATACTCCAACTCCCAATAAAAGGGCTGCAAAGGCTGCCGCAATCGTCCTTAACTTAGCCTTCTCCATCCACTTCAACAAAAGATTGAAAAGAATAGCCAACAAAGCTGCTGATAGAGCCCCAATTAAGATGAGACTGGTATTCCGACGATCAATCCCCAATAAAATAAAGGATCCCAGACCTCCAGCACCAACCAGAGCCGCTAGCGTTGCTGTCCCGATAATCATCACACCTGAAGTCCGAATTCCCGACATGATAACCGGCATAGCTAAAGGCAACTGATACGTCTTCAGACGCTCCCACTTAGTCATTCCAAAAGCTAGGCCAGCTTCTTCCAAACTTGGATCAACACCATTTAAGCCTGTTATTGTATTTTCTAAAATCGGAAATAGAGCATAGATGACCAAGGCGGTTAAAGCTGGAAGAGTTCCAATTCCCATGAGTGGGATAAAGAGCCCCAGCAAGGCCATGGAAGGAATGGTCTGAAAAATCCCAGCAAGCTGCAAAACAAGAGCCGATAAACGCTTGTTTTCTTTCAAACCAAAAGCTAGTGGAAGTGAGAGCAAAATCGCTAGAAGCAAGGATAGAAGGGAGAGCTGTAAGTGTTCCCCTAAGGCTTGCACCCACTCAGCAGACCGCTCTTGAAAGGTAGTGACCAAATCAAGCATAGGCAGCACCTCCAAACAAATCCGCTACAAAATCCGTAGCAGGCTCCTCTAAGATCATCTTTGGAGTCGCAAACTGGCGAATGTACCCAGCCTCTAGTACTGCAATGCGATCCCCCAGAAGTAAGGCTTCATCGGTATCATGGGTTACAAAAATGGTTGTCATCCCGAACTCCTGATGCAGCTCCTTAATCAAAATCTGGAGTTGTTTCCTGGATATGGCATCTAAAGCCGAGAAGGGTTCATCCATCAGTAAAACTTCCGGTTCGCCAATCATGGCCCGGACAATTCCCACACGTTGCTGCTCCCCACCAGATAATTCACTTGGCATCCGAGTCGCATAGACTTCAGCTGGCAATCCCACTCTAGCTAATAATTCTTCTGTCCGAAGACGAATTGCCTCTGCAGTCCAACCTTTCATTTTGGGAATGAGAGCAATATTTTCCGCAACTGTTAGATTGGGAAAGAGGGCAATTTGCTGCAGGACATACCCTGTAGATAAGCGCAAAGCACGCTCATCAAAATCTTTGATCCGTTTGCCTTCCCGATAGATATTTCCGTCACTAGGTTCTAGCAAACGATTCAGCATCTTCAATAAGGTTGTTTTCCCTGAGCCTGATGGTCCTACCAGAACGATAAATTCCCCCGACTGGATTTCCAAATCAACACCTTTTAAGACATTCTTATCCTGGTAAGAGAGGGCCACCCCTTCATATTTAATCATAAATCTCCTTCAACCAAACTTCTTTCAAAGACTTAGGCGGACGACCTAAGACACGCGCTACATCTGAAGAAAGACCCGCTTGCTCTCCCACTGCGATGGCAGTATAGGTCGAAACCCAGGAATCATATTCCCACTGTTGCGCCGGCCATTGCCTCCGAGATTCATAGGCTTCCGCAAGAGATTCATCAATATATCGGTAGTACTCTCCAGTGACTTCTGCCCCAATACGCAAGACATCTTCCATGGACAAGTCTTCAGGTCCCGTTAGATTCAAGGTTTGATTGGCCCAAGATTTGGCATTCAATAAGATTGTAGCTGCAACCTCTGCCGTATCTTGACGTGCCACCGCAGATACTCGACCTTGACCCGCAGGACCACGGATTTCCCCATATTCCTCTAATAAACCTTGGAAAAATTCTAAATAAAAATTGTCCCGCAAGAAGGTGTAAGTGAAACCTAAATCTTTGATATACCGCTCCGTCTGGGCATGATCCCGCGCCAAGGTAAAGGTAGCATCCTCAGAAGCCCCGTAAAAGGAGGTATAAACAATGTGCCGAACACCCGCAGCCTTAGCCGCATCTAAAAAAGCCTTGTGCTCCGCAACCCGATCCTCACTCTCACGTGCCGATACAAACAAGAGTGTATCAATCCCGGTTAAGGCTGCTACAACCTCCGGTCTATTGGCATATTGAACCTTGCGAATCTCTGCCCCTGGGAGATGAGAAGCTTTTTCTGGACTCCTGGCTAGATGAATCGCCTTGTGTCCTGCAGCAGCTATTAGCTTCGCCGCAATAGCCCCTAAATGACCTGTCACTCCTGTAATTCCAATCATTGTCATTGCTCCGTTCCTTTCATGTCCTGTACCTCTGCTGACTTTAAATTCGCCAAGATACGCTCTTGGTAAGCTTCAAAATCTCGAATTTCCTGCTGAGAAAAGCCTTGGTAAAAGATGTTTCCCAACTCACGACTTACCCGATCACCAATCTCCTTTTGTGACCAGCCTAGTTCCGTTAAGATCACATACTTTTTCCGTTTATCATTCGCACAAGGCCGAACTTCCACCAAGCCCTGCTCCACTAACTTTTTAATCATCGAAGTTAGGGTATTATTGGCCAAACCCGTTTGGAGTGCAATATCCGTAGCCGTTGCCCTCCCATCCTCGCACTGCCAGAGCACTGATAAAATTTTTCCTTGCTCACTTCGATAACGAGCTTCTTTCTCTTTCCTTAATAATTTTTGAAAAAGACGCCCGTTTAACAAACGAATGTGCAAGTTTTGATAACCACCTTTCCACTCTTCCATCTGCTTACCTCTTTATTTCGATATAGAAATACTTTAACACAAGAGACCAGCCATGTCAAGAAATTTCTATATAGAATTAGTTGTACAAAAAAATAACCCCTGAAACCACTCTAAGTTGCATGATTTCAGGAGTTAAGCTGTATGAAAAGTACGAACGGATAAAAAGCGCGTGAGAAATTAGACGTTCATATCGCAACTAGTTTTGCTTATCTTTCAAGAATTCCCATTCTTCTCGGAGAACACCATATTTAACACTATCATAATACACACCTTGCCAGTATCGGACTTTGCGAATCCGGGCTTCTTGTTTCAGACCTAACTTCTTACTAGATTTCATCATTCGTTCATTGCCAGACCAAGTGGTTAAACCGATATGTTCAATCATGTCAAAGGTATCAAAAGTATCGGAGATCCATTCCCTTAAAGCTTGCGTGCCAAACCCTTTCCCCCAATAGTTCTCGTCGTAAATCACAATCCCAATCTCTAACCAGCGGGTTTTCTCATCCTCCCAATAACGAAACAGCATCCCCACTAAAACATCATCCACATAGATTCCCTGTTTATATTTCCCTTCATTATAGAAAAAGAAGGTATTGCAGAATTCCTCAAATGTGTAAGCCTTATAGTCGTCATAATAAGGACCATTCCACTTTGACCATTCGGGATTTTCGACCGCAAATCCAATCTGCCATAATTGACGCATGTCCTCTTTTTCAATCGGTTTGATTTTTAGAGACCCCATCACCCTACTCCTTTCACACATATGTTAATTTAAGACTAGTATAGCATAATACAGACTATTCCAATTTTGAAGTTAATTCAGTATTCTATTGTATTTAAGCAGAATTGCTTTTACTACAAATTTTTACAAAGTATTTACTTTTAAAAATCGTATATATAAGGTATAATGTACGTACAAAACTAGGAGGTGAATACATTTAATGAATGTGTTATTACGCAAAACAGGGAATAGTACTGTGATAACGATTCCAAATGCTATTAAAGAGGCACTTGGAGCAGAAATCGGTGAAGAGATCGAATTTGTCACTTCTGGAAAAAATATCATCATCCGAAAAGCTGAACCCAAATTTGACTTTGATAAAGAGTTGGAAAAAGCCATGGACCAATATGATGAATTATTGAAAGAACTGGTGAATAAATGAAATACTTGTCTACCAAGGATATCATAAAAATTAACGTGATGGTTATCGGGAAGTATTCTCCTAAAGAACCAGTAGGCATTGCTGATATCAATAGCCTTCAAATGATTGTTGAACAACCAAAGCAAGAAATCTTTGGAAAGGTCCTTTATCCAGATATTTATAGCAAAGCTGCTATTATCTGGATAAATCTAATCAAAAAACATCCATTCTATAATGCCAATAAACGAACGGCTATGATGGCATTACACATGTTTCTTGCACTGAATAACTTTCAGTCAAACCTCTCGTTTAACGATGGACTTGAAAAAACGATTGAAATCGCTACTTTTCAAGGAGATTTTGAAGAATTAAAGGACAGCATCACCCAGTTCTTGAAAGAAGAAAATAGAGTGTTTAAAAAGTAGAAAAGTGATCAACGTCCCCAATTGGCGATAAGCACTTTTCTACTTTTTACTATATCTTAGAGATGATATCCCATAACGCCCCTCCATCCAAATCTGCTACAATAAAGACAGACAAGCCTCAAGGAGAAAATCTATGAAAACACAAGCAGAAATGATGATTTTGGTTCCTCAAAAAATCAAAGAAATCGAACAAACCTATGGAGTCGAAATCCTGTGGGCTGTAGAATCCGGCAGCCGTGCCTGGGGTTTTGAATCACCTGACAGCGACTTCGACATCCGCTTTATTTACAAACGCAAGCCCCAGGACTATCTGCAACTCACCCAAAGCAGAGATGTCATCGAATTACCCATCGACGATACCTGGGACATGAATGGCTGGGACCTCGATAAAGCCCTGAAGCTCTTAGCCAAATCCAACCCCACCTTATTCGAATGGCTCCAATCCCCTATTATTTATTTTTCATCCAAATTTCAAGAAGAGATAACACCGCTATTAGAAAGACACTTCTCCGAAAAACGGATGATGTACCACTACTTATCCACCGCGAAACTTCAGCTCTCCAAATATCTCAGCGGCGATACAGTTAGACCAAAAAAATACTTCTATGCCCTTAGACCTGTCTTGGCATGTCGGTGGATCCAAAAGTATCACACCATTCCACCCGTCCCCTTTAATGACTTGGTCACAGACTGCTTGCCAGCCGAACTGTATGATTCCGTCAACCAACTCCTAGACATCAAAAAAGCCCATTCAGAATCCGCCCCAATCCCACCGATCCCCGATATCCACGCCTTCCTCGAACAATCCATCCAGGAAATTGAGACCTACCTCCAGAACCTAGAAACTACTCAAAAACCTGACTGGCAAGCACTAAACCATTTCTTCCTAGAAGAAATCGGGGTGGGGAATGACATTCCTTTCGAATATTTTTCAAAAATTGAATTTGACATTAAAGCACCCGGTAATGAACCAATTGCAAAGTTTACATGTGACCTCTCAACATCCGAATTGACCTATCAAGAAGCTGGCAACACAGGCGCCATTGCCTTTGAACACCAACTGACCCTAACAAAATGGGAGAAAAGTGGCTTACTCCCCTACATCCGCTTATCCGACTTCGAAGTGCACCTAAAGGATTTCCCAACAATTCAATCTCAGGAACACTTGATTTTTCCAATTATCTTTAAAGGCTATGGAAACTCCGGTCAAGTACTCTTAAAACGAGAAATTAAGAAAATCTCTCTATTCGGAGATCAAGAACCAATCGAGATACTCTACAACTACATCAGCGAAACTTTCTTTTCAGAATTTAAAAAGAAACGCTGCTACATGGCCCATCCACTTAACTTCCTCCACCCATTTAAATAGTGATTCATAAACACAAAACAAAACACATCAAATCCACGGTTCCTATCAACACGATACGTTCCTCTTTGGATTTGATGCGTTTGGCATTTTTGGATTTGAATTTGAATTCAGTGCATTTTTCTTAGTTTTTCTTCGTTTTTCTGTGTTCTACTGTTTCCTACTGTTTCCTACTTACTAATGGTAGCTCACTTTCCATCATTTATCAACTAAAAGATAATATTGATTGCGGTCATTTTTACTTGATCAAAACCATTCAAAAATACCCAACTCGTGTAAATTTTTCAAAGTTTTGACAATAAATTTACGACTTCTTCCTGTCAGTTCAATTGCCTTTGCTGTCGTCATCTTCTCTCCTGAATTGTACATGTAATGGACTAGTAATTGCTCATCAGCATTAAAGTTTTCAAAATATATGAAGTGTCTTTCTAAAGTATCTCGAGTTCGAAGATGTCGACTAACAATATTATTTTTCAAGGTCAAAACCACTTTATTCCCAGGCTCTGAATATATAGGCTTATGAAGAAAAGCAGATTCCATCTCAGAGTAAATACGCTTAACCCCTTCATTCATTTCACGAACCCAACCAAATTCTGTTCGAAAACGACATCCTGAGTTAGCCCATGCCACACCTCATAAACTGCGACACACTGGAGCCACACTTGCTATAGTCTTTTATTTGAAAATAACACAGTAAAAAAGCGCAAAAAAACACTATCTGTGTTATACTTAAGGCGAACATATTTAAAAATGTCTTAAGGATGTTGCCGCATCCCTAATGCTCTTGCTGCT
>NZ_JADXDQ010000063.1:0-9754 GCF_015831295.1 Streptococcus sp. NLN64 | reverse complement strand
CCATCTTTATTTATAGAAAAACTTGATCGTTCATAAAAATCATCAGAATTGCAATTGTTTATTGCTTGTTTCTGATGATTTTTTTTGATAGTTACGCAAAGATATTCAGGCTATGAATAATTCGGGTTAAACAATTACTACAATACTCCACCGATACCCTTGAATTTTTCAACAAACATGCCAATCTTTTGAAATACCATTTGTTTCTTAGTGTGATACTGAGGATTCAGTGGACTCATCCTAGGCAGAGTCTCATTGAGAGCATTGCCGTTCTCGCTGGCATATCCATGATTCAAAGAGGTTTGGATATAACGCTTAGTATTTTCTACATGTAAACCTTCCGTCTGAATCAGCGCTTCCACTTCTTTTTTCTGCTCCTTCTGAGCAAAGAGGAAGAATTCCTTAATGATATCGGTTTTATTCGCAAAACTATCCAAATCACTGTGGTGAATAAAGGCCACAATCAGATCTTCCTTGGCTCTATTTCCAAGACTTGCACGAATAGTACGCGAAATTTCCTCAATCAAAATATCTTTGTCAGAAACTTTTTTATTGGTTTCAAAAATCAATTCCAAAATATAGTCTAGATTGATTTCCTGAGATTTTAACAGCTCAACTTCAAAGACGACAGAATCCCAGTCTATTTTTGATTGGCTATCTTGCTGATTTCGACGTTCGATAGTATACCAATCCCTAATGTCATTGTAGGTAGAACGATAATCCTGAATTTCTCGTACTGTCGGCAAGGTTAGCTGAGATAGGTCCGCCATAGTTGTATCATCCATGTGATACTTGGCCTGAAATACTGCCACTTCCTCTGCATTTTCAAAATCAACCTCTTGCAAAGCCTGTAAACTCATATAGTCGTCATAATTCTGAAGAATGGTATCCAGTTTCAAATACTTACCGAACAAATCAACAAAAGCTTTTTTATCACTTTCTTTTACAATTTCACTTGGATTTGGAAAACGTTCCCGAAGCTCCTGAACAACCGACAAATAGCCTTCCTTCTGCTCTCCTGCATCTACATACCCATTTAAGTAATCATGATAAGAGCGCTCCAACAGCACCTCTGCTGTCTCTGTTTTACCAAAAAGTTTAATCGCATCAGTCGTTGCCTTTTCCAAATCGCGAAAAGTCACAATATTCCCGAAGGTTTTGGTCGCATCATAAATCCGATTGGTCCGTGAGAAAGCCTGAATAAGTCCGTGATAACGAAGGTTTTTATCAACAAAAAGAGTATTGAGAGTCGGCGCATCAAAACCTGTCAGGAACATGCCCACCACAATCAGCAAATCCACCTCACGCGTCTTCACGCGCTTGGCCAAATCGCGGTAATAATTTTGAAAATCATTACCATTAATTGTGTAGTTGGTCTGGAATAGCCTATTGTAGTCAACTACACAGCGGCTTAGAAATTCTTTGCTACTGACATCTGACAAATCTGTTGGGCTAAAGGTCTCATCATCAATTTCTCCGATGGCGGACTGTGCTTCGTTGGCTACAAAAGAGAAAATAGTCGCAATTTTTAGCGGGTTACCACGACCTTCCTGCTGCTTTTGCAGCTCCTGATAATAGGCTTTGGCGGCATCAACACTGGACACCGCAAACATGGCATTGAAACCTTTTCCTGACTGTCGGTGTGTTTTTTGATCAAAATGCTCCAAGATATAACTTGAAATCTCAGAAATCCGTGTTGGATGCAGAAGAGCTTTCTTAGTTTCAGCAGCATTCAGTTTATCTAAATCCTGCTCACTTTCGTAGTCCTTAAATTGAGGGCGGACATCATTATAATCCACCATAAATTTCAAAACTTTCTGATCCCGGATGGCATCTGTTATGACATAAGAATGAAGCTCATTTCCAAAAACTGAAGCCGTCGTCTCAGAGCCCAAGGCGTTTTCTACCTTAATCGGAGTTCCTGTAAAACCAAACTGGCAATATTTCTTAAACTTCTTTTTCAATCGTTTTTGAGCCTCACCAAATTGCGAGCGATGGCACTCATCAAAGATGAAGACCACTTGCTTGTCGTAAATCTCATGTTGCTGCTCACTACTCATAAAATTATTAAGTTTTTGGATAGTGGTCACAACAATCTTGTTATCATCTTTTTCGATATTTCGCCTGAGACCAGCTGTACTATTGGAACCATTGACTGAGTCTGGCGAGAAGCGCTGGTATTCCTTCATGGTTTGGTAATCCAAATCCTTTCGGTCAACAACGAAAAAGACCTTGTCAACCTCATCCATTTCCGTCGCAAGCCTTGCCGCCTTGAAGCTGGTCAAGGTCTTACCAGACCCTGTCGTATGCCAGATATAGCCTCCTGTATGAGGGCCACTCTTGATTTTGGAGGCAATGGCAGAACGGATTTTCCAGATAATCCGCTCCGTTGCCGCAATCTGATAGGGGCGCATGATGAGCAGCGTATTGCTGGTGTCAAAGACCGAATAATAGATTAAAACATTGAGCAGGGTGGTTTTGCTGAGAAAAGTCGCTGTAAAGTCCTTCAAATCCTTAATTGGGTCGTTGTTTTTCAAGGCCCAATTCATAGTAAACTCAAAAGAGTTCTTATCCCGCTTGGTGGTATTGGCAAAATAGCGACTGTCTGTCCCATTTGAAATGACAAAGAGCTGAAGGTACTTAAACAGGGAATTTTCTTCGTTGAAACTTTCCTTGCTGTAACGATGCACCTGGTTAAAGGCCTCACGGATAGCTACGCCTCGTTTTTTCAATTCAATCTGTACCAAGGGCAGACCATTGACCAAGATAGTCACATCATAGCGATTGGCGCTAGCCCCTATTTGATTCATCTGATTGATGACTTGCACCTTATTTCGGCTAATATTCCTTTTATCCCAAAGATAGATATTTTGAATATGCCCATCATCAAAGATGAAGTCATAAACATAGTCATCATGCAGCTTTCGCGTCCGATCAATCAGACTTTCACTGGCTTTATTCAAATATTCGTCTAAAAACCGCTGCCACTCCGCATCTGTAAATACCACACGATTAAGGGTTTCCATCTGCTCACGGAGATTACCAAAAAGTGCATCAGGAGTAGTGATATAATTCAGATATTCATACCCCTGTTGCTGTAAATCACTAATCAGTTCTCTCTCCAACTCGGCCTCCGTCTGATAGTGACTAGGCTGCTCCTTTTTAGTGTACTTTTCAAGGACGATAAAATTATTCGATTCGATAATCGGGGCTGTTTGAGTGAATTCGGACATAGTTACTCCTTATAATAAAATTACTCTCAAGCTTAAATTTTTAAATCATCCAGATTTAAAGTTATATTTGGAAATAAACCACCCAAATACATTCTTGAAATGAGTTAAATCCTCTTCTGGAATTTCTGAATTTTCTTCCATCGAATGCTTATTGTGACTAAATAAATTTAATTTTCTACAATAAATATCAATATCTCTTTGAGTTAAGCCCTCATCCTCATCTGGGACCAGTAAATCTTCCCAATTTCCATACCCCAAAAATGTAGAGGTTTTTTCAAATAAGGTTCTCAACAAATTGAAATGGTATTTTTTTATGCTATTATTTTGAACAGCTTGTTGAATGACTTCGATTATTTCTATATGATATGAAAACGGAGAGTCATTCGTATCTTTCAAAATATAACTGTCCAAACCATTATGAAAATCGACAACATGCTCTAGGATACTTGGACAATAACTATTGTTTTTTTCTTTCTCCACCTCTCTATCACTATTCTTTTTCTTTAATTCATTAAATAACACGTTAAAAAACAAGGGGTGGTGTGTTGTTACGATAAACTTTATTCCTTGATCGTTTGGATTTTTACTATCTCTAGGTTTATAATTACTTTCTCTAATTAAGTTAGCAATATCAATTGCCACCTCAATTACTCTTTGCTCATCAAGAGAAGAAACCGGGTCATCAATAATGATATACTCAATTTTATCTAACTCACTAGAACCATCATTTATATCTGTAATTACTTGGTTAATAAAAGTATAAAATAAACTCCAAATAAAATTTGTCTCTTCCCCTTTTGAAAGTTTAATATTTTCTTCAGTTATCCTCTCATTATTTTCGACATTCTTTTTCGTATACGTTTTTCTAAAGGCGACGCTTTTTGAGCCGTCGAAAATAGGTTCTATAATATTTTGCAGAGATCTTCCTTCTTCTCCATCAGGAAGAATTCCTAGGTAGCTTTGAAAAGTATTAATGACATCATTATGCATTCCCTGTACATCAATAATATACTGTACAAACAATGATTCATTATTAATTATTAACTCCCGATTAGTATCACCTGATAAATCATTGTCCCAAGTAAACAAGTCCTCTGTAAAAGCATTGTAATAAAACAATTTCTTTTTCTTCATCAATTCTATGGTTTGCATATGACTAGACTGTTGCCTAGTAGATTCACTTGCTTGATTTTCATCGCCAAAAGATTTCGTAGCTAACAGTTCTTTTATTTCCAAAGATAGCCGTGTTTTCCCGCTACCATTAAACGCATAAATTAACTGCGTTTTAGTTTTTCTTTCAATTAACTTTGATGCTACTTCAGATAACGTTTCAAATGAGTTTGATGTCATAACTTTAGTTCTCCAAATTTTATCTAAACTTTAACAATCTATCCCTGAAATACTTATACTGCTTCTGCCGCAGTTCAATTTCTTTTGGCAAGCCTTCTGCAATAGAGCTGATAAGGCTGTCAAAAGTATCAAGGATGGAGACGATACGGGATTGGACTTGCTGCGATGGTAGAATGATAATCAAATTTTCGACACTCATTTTCGATAATCTGGGAACACTTGCTTTTCTTACTTGACCTTTCAACCTATCTTGGTTATTTAGTAGCGTATGATAAATAAACCTCTGTTTAATGACATCCGTCTCAATCGTCCACACATCATCCGCTTTCCAAAAATTCTGGTTACTATACCCAATTTCTCCCGCGGCACCAGCACTAATAATAAATGTGCTATCTCCTAATGTGTTCCAGTCTTTATAATAACCTAATGCAGTCAGACTATTTTGATAGACAGGATAACCTCCCATATCAGACAAGTCCTTCCGGACTAAACGTTTTCCACGCACAACATCTGACACCACTCCCAACTGTACCCGTATGGGGCCAAAGACCCAGTTCAAGAGCCTAATCAGGTCTTGTCTGTACTGTACTGTCAGTATACACGCCTTCGGCGGTGAAGGTCAAGAGTTTATCTCGAAAATACTCGTACTGTTTTTGACGCAGTTCAATCTCCTTGGGCAGTCCAAGCTTTAGGTCGTTGCAGACCGTATCGAAGTTATCCAGAACTTGGACGATACGCTCTTGAATGTGAAGAGGTGGAACGGGGATTTTGAAATCTCTAATCATCTTCAAATTAAGCCCACCCCTAGTTCCCTCTCCGGAAGAAATTTCACGAAATTTAGTATATTGGCCTTTGAGATAGTAATATAAATAATGACTATTAATACTTTCATCAGACACAATAGAGCACAGGGATTGATTTGTACAGAGTTCTATTTTGGTTATTGCGACTGTCCCCCGAGTTTTGCCTTGTCCTGCCAATGCAATCACAACCGTGTCCTTCGGAACCATTTTTGTACTACAACTATCATACCCCAATTGCGTGATTTTTTTATCCGTATTATATACAAAACCTTTATTTACTTCCCCTGAACTCATCCAAGGAATTGTACCATTTTCCCAGTATCCCAAATTAGAAGTTTTAGGAGTGGCACCCGCTAAACAATCCGCCACCTCCCCCAGCGTCTTCCACTCGACCTGATAAACCTCGTCCTCAAAGGATAGGAGTTTATCCCGATAATAAGAGTATTGCTTCTGGCGGTCGGTCAATTCTGCGGTCAATTCTGTAACATATTCCGTGAATTTGTCAAGTATTTGTGCGATTTTTCGTTGAATTTCTAGGGGTGGGATGGGGATTAAAAACGATTTAAGCGTTGAGAGTACGATATAGGACATTGCTGCTTTCTTGGTATTTCGCTCTAGATACTGTTTCAACTGATATTTAACAAAATGAAATAAATATCTAACGCTAATATCAGTAGTAAAATTAGTCAACACATAAGTCCTTTGGTAGGCTTCAAATTTCCCGGAATAATACTTTACATCCCCTACATTTGCGTTCCCTGCTATCAAAAGTGCTTCAGCATCCCACCTAAAGGAGTTAATCCGACTAATATCTCTAGCTGTTGTAAAAAAAGGATACATACCATTTTCTACAGCAGCATTGGCGTTCAACTTACCAGTCTCAATTTCACAAACCTCCCCCAACTCTTTCCAAACTACTCCATTGGGGCAGAGGTCGGCTATCATTTCTTCTATTTTTGTCATTCTTTACAACTCCTCTGTCTTATAGAGACTATAACCCTCATAGTAGTAGGAATGGTCGATTCCTTTCAGGTAAATGGTGCGGTCGTTGACTTTACTTGTCAGAGCTTGCTTGATAACATGGTTTATCTCGATGTCTCGGATAGGGCTGCGCTCCATGGCTAGGAGGTAGTCTTCCTTATCCACCTTTGACCAATCAACAACCTGACCAATCTCCGCTTTCAGGAGGTGGGCCAGCCACAAGCACATGCTTCGGCCATTGCCCTCCCGAAAAGGGTGGGCCATATTCATTTCCACATATTTCTCGAAAATCTCATCTACTGTTGACTGAGGCATCTTGTCAATCGTTTCAAGAGAATGAGACAGATGCATGACTGGAGCGAAGCGAAAATTGCCTTTGGTCATATTGACATCACGGACCTGACCTGCAAAAGAATAGATATACTGAAACAAAGTCTTATGAATAAAGGCCAAGGTTTCAAAACAACCCGCTTTTTTGGTATCCAGCAAGTCTTGCTCAAATAATGCCTTGGCCCGCTCCTTGCTGATTTTTTCCTCAGCCCTTGCCAATTCCAGAGAATCCGTGATTCCAAGTTTATTGTCCAAAACCATCAGCTCAGCTCCTCCACAATCTTATCAATCTCTACACGCAAAACATCAATCTTTTTTACCCTTTCAGCAATGTCTTTATTTAACTGAACAATATCAATCTTCTCTCGGGTATCTTCTTTTTCCACATAGGTCGACACCGACAGATTGTAGTCATTCTCGACAATCTTCTCGTGGGGAACAAGTGACACAAAGTGCGCTTTTTCTTCTCCCTTTGCAAATCCATCTAAAATGTTCTGGATATGCTTCTCTGTCAGTACGTTATTGTTGGTTTCTTTTTTAAATTCCCGACCAGCATCAATAAAAAGGGTATCAGTCGTGGTCTTATTTTTAGCTAACACGAGAATACAGGTGGCAATAGAGGTCCCAAAAAAGAGATTGTCCGGCAGCTGGATAACGGCCTCAACAAAGTTACCGTCAACCAGATATTTGCGAATTTTTTGTTCCGCACCACCACGGTAAAAAATACCTGGGAAAGTAACGATAGCAGCCCTGCCTTTTGACGACAGATATGATAAACTGTGCATGATAAAAGCAAAGTCAGCCTTGGACTTAGGTGCCAAAATCCCCGCAGGCGCAAAGCGATCATCATTGATTAAGGTCGGATCGTCACTGCCAATCCACTTGATGGAATAAGGCGGATTTGAGACGATGGCATCGAATGGCTTGTCATTTCCATGTTTTGGATCTAACAAGGTATTGCCACGCTCAATGCTAAATTTATCGTAGTTGATATTGTGGAGGAACATGTTCATGCGAGCGAGATTATAGGTGGTCATGTTGATTTCCTGACCATAAAAACCATCTTCAATAATATGCTCGGAAAACTGTTTCTTGGCCTGAAGCAGGAGAGAACCTGAACCACACGCAGGATCATAAATTTTATTAATCTTATTGTTCTCATCTTTTCCCAGCATCACAATCTTGGCCAAGAGTCTGGAGACGTTTTGCGGTGTGAAAAACTCACCACCTGATTTCCCTGCATTAGACGCATAATTAGAAATCAAGTATTCATAGGCATCCCCAAATAAATCAATATGATTATCTTCAAAATCACCAAAGTCCAAGTCTGCGATACCTTCTAAAATATCTGCCAGACGTTGGTTCCTTTCCATCACTGTATTCCCAAGTCGATTACTCCGAGTATCCACATCATCAAAGAGACCTTTAATGTCATGTTCACTGTCATAACCGACAGCACTGGACTCAATTGCGTCAAAAATTCCCCTCAAATCTGTATTCAATTTATCATTATTTCTAGCATTTCTGACAACATTTGAAAAGAGCTGGTCTGGATAAATGAAGTACCCTTTTGTTTTAATAGCATCGTCCTTAATGTCATCAGTGATCAATTCTACAGGAACATCTTCATAATTGATGTCTGGGTCACCACCCTCAATGTAGTTTTTAAAATTTTCGCTGATAAAGCGATAAAATAAAATCCCTAATATATACTGCTTAAAGTCCCATCCATCTACCGCACCACGTACATCATCAGCAATCGCCCATATTTTCCGATGGAGCTCCTGTCTTTGTACTTGTTCTGACATGATCCTACCTCATTTTTAATCTTTTTGTACTATTTTATCACGTTCTTAAGCGTATAGGACACACCATCTATCAACTACTACGCTAATAGCTTTCTTCTCTCAGAAATTTTCTTCATTTACTGTAATTCTTTACACATCATTACTTGTGAAATTATAAAAGGCGGATTATAATGAAACTATCGTAAGAGACTACATTATAAAGATGCCCACCATTGGCATTGAATTGGAGGTGTTACTATGACCTTGTATGATTCTATTTCTCAAAAATTAGGAAAAGACCTGTTGCAATATATTGAAGAGGTAAGGCTGCGAGATGCCCAGAAAACCGATTGGACCGAGGATGACACTGACGATATTAAGACTTCTCCTTTGTATCGACTAACTCTTTAAGAATTGGATGAATTCGAAAAATACGCTTGGCCAACCTATACGGAACACTAACCAAAACCAATTACCAAGCCTTAAAACAATGGCAACAAGAAAGAGGTGATTCACAATGATGCTTTTCCTTCAAAAAATTCAAAATTCAGATAGTCTAGGCTATTTTTACACACCAGAGAATTATCCGGGACCAGGTATTGTTGAAATAGACCCCATTTCCGGAGAGGTTCACATTGTTGAATTATCTTCCTTTGATAAAAAAGAGGGTTACCCCTACTTCGCCAGCATTGCCAGAGGTAAAGTCAAGCAAATGTGGGACCAACAAGACTTGCCTGATGAAAAATTCTTTGCTTGGGGATAACACAGCGATTACACACGAACAGGAGGCTTTCGTTATGAATCATGACAATTACAGCAAATCAGAAATTGACTTGAAGTTTTCAACCTTAGAAGAAGATATGATGGCAAGTAAATTCGAGTTGCTCAACCAAAAATGGGATGCCAGCGTCCAACAAATTCTATCCCAAACTAAGGTTCTACTACTTGAAAGAGAAATGATTGAGAAATCAGCCAGAGAGGCCGAAATGAAAACAACCACGCGCTGGTTCATCGGCTTAATCCTATCTCTCACCGGTCTAGCAATTTCGATTATTGTTAACTTCTTCCTCCGATAATCTCCGTTTCTCATTTTTAATTCAAATTTTTTCTCCCTTTAAGCTTTGTTTAATCTTTCCAGGTTATACCCCGAATTATTCATACCTAACTTAAAAACCTTCCAGAAACCGTATTGATCACAGGGTTTCTGGAAGGTTCTGCTTTTCACCCATTGGGTGAAACATTCGACTAGACAAAAAAGGATTTCCCCTTT
>NZ_JADXDQ010000062.1:0-9832 GCF_015831295.1 Streptococcus sp. NLN64 | reverse complement strand
GGTTAGAGGTTCGACTCCTCTAGGGTGCATGTAAACAATAATACGGGAAGTAACTCGGATTGGTAGAGCTCAAAGTTTAGCTTTGAGGTTGCGGATGAGGATTTGCGAAGCAAATCTACTTAGCAAGCACTCTACAGCTGAGATACAACCGAATTTATAGTTACGGGAAGTAGCTCAGCTTGGTAGAGTACTTGGTTTGGGACCAAGGTGTCGCAGGTTCGAATCCTGTCTTCCCGACTAGAGCAGATGACAGCAATGTCATCTTTTTTTGTATGTCAACCCCAGTCCTATAGCGAAGTTTATCAACAAATTGTTTGAGACCAATTGGACAAAGGTGTCGCTCGCTCCTCCACTCAGGAATTGAGTGGAGGAGTGTTTTTGGATAAAGCGAAGGTACTTCGCGTCCATATCCTGTCTTCCCGACTAGAGCAGATGACAGCAATGTCATCTTTTTTTGTACGCCAAACCCAGTCCCATAGCGAAGACTATCAACAAATTGTTTGAGACCAATTGGACCAAGGTGTCGCTCGCTCCGCCACTCAGGAATTGAGTGGCGGAGTATATATAGATAAAGCGAAGGAACTTCGCGTCAAAACACTCAGGAATTGAGTGGAGGAGTGTTTATGGATAAAGCGAAGGAACTTCGCGTCAAAACACTCAGGAATTGAGTGGAGGAGTATTTATGGATAAAGCGAAGGTTCTTCGCGTCAAAGCACTCAGGAATTGAGTGGGAGTGTATTTTGGAATAAGGGGGGAATAGTGTCTTGTTTATATCTTGTTTTCTTGAAAGGAGTTAGTGAAAAACAGCTTAGAATGTGTGTTTTGTCCACGTTTCTAAGCTTTTTTTATTCTTACTACAATAATCGTGTGATGATCATGAAGGAGAGTGTGCCTGCTGCGAGGGAGATGAGCATGCTTTTTCTCCAGAGGTGAAAGAGGAGTGTGATGGCAAGGCTGATGAGTTCTGGCAGGCCGTAGGGGCTACTGGTAATGGATACTGTGCGGAGGCTGTAGATGACCATCATACCAAAGATGGCTCCTGGTAGGACTTGTCCTAAATATTGAATGTAGGCTGGTGTAGGTCGGTTTGACTTGAAAATCCAGAAGGGAAGAAATCGTGTTAGGACTGTAGCCAGTATACAGATGACGATAGTTAAGAGTTGTTGTGTAAAAGTCATAGGGATTTCTCCTGTGTTTGATTGTCTAATTTATGGCGTAAGAGTGTTAGAAGTAGGACTATCAAGGTCATTGATGGTAACAGGAAGTAGTCTGGTCCAAAGATAAGGAGGCAGAGGAAGGATACCGTTAGCCCAACATAGGATGGGGTGTGGTGTTTTTCCTTTTTCCAATTTTCTAAAAAAATGACAAAAAAGAGGTCGGTTAGCACAAATTCTAACCCATCTGTTTTAAAGGGAATGATTGTACCTAATAAGCCACCAAGGGTAGCACCGAAAACCCAATAAATGTGGTTGAGGATGGTGACCCAAAAAAGAAACCAGCCCTGATCGACGTCATCCGGAATTGATGCGGAATAATTGATGGAAAAGGTTTCGTCACACATGCCAAAGATAATGTAGTATTTCTTCCAATCTAGATCTTTGAAACGTTCTAGCATGGAAATACCATAAAAGAGGTGGCGTATTTGGATGAGGAAGGCCAGAATAAAAGTAGCAAGTGGAGAAAATGGAGCTAGCAAGAGTGTAACAATGACGAATTCTAAGGATCCACCGTAGACAAGTAAGCCAATTAGCATCGGGTACCAAAAGGAAAAGCCAGCAGTATTCATATAGATTCCATAGGCTATCCCTAAAAATAAAAATCCTGCAAAGATGGGGATTGTATAGGGGAAGGCGGCTTTCAGAGCTTTTTTCTTCATGCGAAACTCCTTGTGAACTTCTTTTAGTTACTTTCAGCCTAACATAGGAATCCTAAGTTGACAAGTCCTCTTCTGGTGAAGAGGGGAACGTTTTTTTGGTAAGATGTTGAAAGGTATGAATTGTTTTTCTGCATGGCTTAGAGGTTTGGAGCGAGGGAGTTTTTTCTTGGGAGTAAAATCTTGATTTGAATTTGACTTTGTTTGCTTGTGGCTTTTGGAGCGTGGTATAATAAGGGGAGTAATTTTGAGGAGTGAATAATGTCTGATAAAACGTTTTATATTAGTACGCCGATTTACTATCCAAGTGGGCGTTTGCATATTGGTTCAGCTTATACAACCATTGCCAGTGATGTTCTGGCACGATACAAGCGGTTGATGGGCTATGATGTCTTCTATTTGACTGGTCTGGATGAACATGGTCAGAAGATTCAAGATAAGGCTGCAGAAGCAGGTCTTGATCCTCAAGCCTATGTAGATGGAATGGCGAAGGGCGTTAAGGAATTATGGTCGCTCTTGGATATTTCTTATGATCGCTTTATCCGTACAACAGATGCTGATCATGAAGCGGTTGTTGCTCAAATTTTTGAGAAACTTTTGGCACAAGATGATATTTATTTGGGAGAATATTCAGGGTGGTACTCTGTTTCCGATGAAGAGTTCTTTACAGAAACGCAATTGACTGAGGTTTTCCGGGATGAGGAAGGGAATGTTACCGGAGGAATTGCCCCTTCAGGTCACGAGGTAGAATGGGTTTCCGAGGAATCTTACTTCCTTCGTTTGAGCAAGTATTCACAGTGGTTAGCAGACTATTTCAAAGAGCATCCAGAATTTATTAGTCCGGATGGTCGAATGAATGAGATGCTGAAGAACTTTATTGAACCTGGCTTGGAAGATTTAGCCGTATCTCGGACGAGCTTTACTTGGGGAGTTCCGGTACCATCCAATCCTAAACATGTCATCTATGTTTGGATTGATGCCTTGGCTAACTACATTACAGCCTTGGGTTATGGTCAGGATGAAGATGGAAATTTTGTGAAGTTCTGGCCTGCGGATATTCATATGCTTGGGAAGGATATTCTTCGTTTCCATTCTATTTATTGGCCAATCATTTTGAAAATGCTGGATTTGCCATTGCCAAAACGTCTGATTGCTCATGGCTGGTTTGTCATGCAGGATGGAAAAATGTCCAAATCCAAGGGGAATGTGGTCTATCCTGAGATGTTGGTTGAGCGTTATGGTTTGGATGCTCTACGTTATTATTTGATGCGGTCGCTGCCTGTGGGTTCGGATGGCACCTTTACACCGGAAGATTATCTTGGTCGTATCAACTATGAGCTAGCCAATGACCTCGGTAATTTGTTGAACCGGTCAGTGGCTATGGTTAATAAGTATTTTGGTGGCCAGGTTCCTGAGTTTAAGTCTGGTGTCACAGCTTTCGATGGGGATTTGGAAGCGAAAGCAGAAGAAACAATCCAAGAGTTTCATAAGCAGATGGAAGCGGTGAATCTTCCACGTGCTTTGGAGGTTGTTTGGAAATTCATCATGCGGACCAACAAGTACATTGATGAAACCCAGCCTTGGGTCTTGGCTAAAGAAGAGGGAGACCGTGAGCAGTTGGCAAGCGTTATGAGCCATCTAGTAGCTAGTCTACAAGTGGTTGCCTCCCTTCTCCAACCCTTCATGATGGGAACTAGCCGTTCTATTCTGACACAGTTGGGCTTGGCTGAGGTTGGCTCTTTAGAAGACCTATCCTTTGGTCAAATTCCGGCTGGTAGCCAGGTTGTTGCTAAGGGAGAACCCATCTTCCCTCGTTTGGACATGGAAGAAGAAATTGCCTACATCAAAACTCAAATGTCTGGTGGTAAAAAAGAAGAGGAGTGGGATCCTACTAAGGTTGATCTCTTGCTGAACAAAAAGCCTATTAAGTTTGAGGATTTTGACAAGGTGGAAATTCGGGTCGCTGAGGTGAAGGAAGTTAAGCGGGTCGAGGGTAGTGATAAATTGTTAGCCTTCCGCTTGGATGCCGGCGATGGTCAGGATCGTCAAATTCTCTCCGGCATTGCCGCTTACTATCCAGATCCTCAAGTTCTGCTTGGTAAAAAATTGCAGATTGTAGCGAATTTGAAACCTCGTAAAATGATGGGCTTGGTTAGTCAGGGAATGATTCTTTCAGCGGAGTTTGAGGATCGTCTAGCAGTGATTACGGTAGATGATGTGATTCCAAATGGAAGCATTTTAGGTTAATACTCATTACATTTCAAAATCTGAATGTGTTAATCCTCTTCGCCGAACCATTAGTTCTGTCTTCATCGGATTGCCTTTTCAGATTTCAAACTCTTTCGAGTATAAAAAAGAAACAGGTGAGTGATGCTCACCTGTTTTCTTATAGTTTGAATTGGAGAAGTTCCTTAGGGGTGTGGGTGAAGGTTTCGAAACCTGTCTTTGTAACAACCCCGCAGTCTTCGATGCGGACACCAACCTTATTGGGAAGGTAAATTCCCGGTTCAATAGAGAAGGTCATTCCCTCTTCTAAGATCAGTTTGTTCCCCTTACTGATAGAAGGGAATTCGTGAAGGCTCCGGCCTATTCCATGTCCAAGCCGATGTGTGAAGTAGTCTCCGTAACCAGCCTTCGTGATAATGTCTCTAGCTACGGCATCAATTTCACCGGCCGTTACGCCTGGTTTGATTGCATCTATGGCAGCTAGTTGGGCCTCAAGGACGATATCATAAATGGTAGCCTGAAGGGTTGTAGGTTGTCCAATGGCAACGGTACGGCTGACGTCACTCGCATAACCTTGATGCCAAGTACCAAGGTCAAAGAGGAGCAGCGATTTGTTTTTTAGGGGGCGATTGGTTGGAACCCCGTGAGGATCGGCGGCATGCTTATCGGCTAGAACCATCGTTTCAAAGCTCATGGTAACGTCCTGACTTCGTAGGGGACCTTCAATGGCAGCGATGATGTCCAATTCCGTTTTCCCTTTAGCGATGGCTTCAAATCCCAGGGTAAGTGCATAATCTGCCATATGTCCAGCAGCTCGAAGTAAGTCGAGTTCTTCAGCTGTTTTAAAGAGGCGGAGTCGTTCCATAGTAGGGCTGATATCAACTACTTGTCCGGTCAGGATTTGCATGAGTTCATAGTATTGGCGTAGGCGTAAATGTTGAAACTCTAAACCAATCCGGTAGCGTTCACGAGATAGGAAGGTTTGAATCTTTTGCCAAGGATTCTCTGAATCGTGGTAACCGACAACTGTGTAAGAAACATGGGCCTTTGCACGGTCGCGATCTAATTCAGGTGTAAACAAGGTTGGACTACCTTCAATTGGAAGAAAGAAGAAGAATTGTCTTTCATGAGGATCCGATTGAAAGCTCGTTAAGTATGCGATCGAGGTTGGATCTGAGATGATAGCTAGATCAATGCCCTGTTCACGCATGCGAGAACGAAGTAAGTCAACTGTGCTCTTCATATTTAACCTCCTATATCAATTATCTTATATCTCTATTTTGTCAAAAAACTTGAAAAAGTGCAATGGGAAATCGACATTTGTATTTTTTAGAAAAAATATCCAAAACGTTTGAAAGTGTTTCCAAAAAATGATAAACTATAGTTATGTGAAGGTGAAAGCGTTATTTTCAAAAAATAAATGGGAGGATGATTATGAATACCGACGATACCGTAACTATTTACGACGTCGCCCGTGAAGCAGGTGTTTCAATGGCGACCGTTAGCCGGGTAGTAAATGGAAACAAAAATGTAAAAGAGAATACACGTAAGAAAGTCTTGGATGTTATTGACCGCTTGGATTATCGTCCTAATGCGGTAGCTCGTGGGCTAGCTAGTAAAAAAACTACTACAGTCGGAGTTGTAATTCCCAACATTACTTCTTCCTATTTTGCCAGCTTGGCTAAGGGAATCGAAGATATTGCAGAAATGTACAAGTATAACATTGTCCTTGCCAGCAGTGATGAGGATGATGACCGTGAGGTGGCAGTGGTGAATACCCTCTTCTCTAAACAGGTAGATGGTATTATTTTCATGGGCTACCATCTGACTGAGAAAATTCGTTCAGAATTTTCTCGTTCTCGGACTCCAGTCGTGCTGGCTGGAACGGTGGACGTGGAGCAGCAATTGCCAAGTGTCAACATTGATTATCGAAAGGCAACCGCTGATGCGGTGGCATATTTGGCTGAGCGAAACGACAAGATTGCCTTTGTTACAGGTCCACTGGTAGATGATATCAATGGTAAGATGCGCTTGCCAGGTTACCGAGATGGTTTGAAGGAGACCAAACAAAAGTATAGCGAAGGACTTATTTTTGAAGCTAAGCATAATTATGAAGAAGGTTATGCCTTGGCAGAACGGGTCATGGCTTCTGGGGCAACAGCTGCCATTGTCTCTGGTGATGAATTGGCGGTTGGCCTCCTTAATGGTTTGAGTGACAAGGGAATCCGTCTTCCTGAAGATTTCGAGTTGATTACCAGTGATAACTCCCAAATTACTCTGTTTAGCCGTCCAAATATGACCTCTATTCGTCAACCACTCTATGATATTGGTGCGATTTCTATGCGCATGTTGACCAAAATTATGAATAAGGAAGAAGTAGAAGAGCGGGAAGTTCAGTTGGCCCATGGCTTGACAGAACGTCAATCGACTCGGACAGGTAAATAATACAAGAATCTAAGGGAACCATTGGTGGCAGGCGCCAAGTTCCCTTTTTCTGTCTCCGACTTTTATTTTGGGTTGCTTTTGTTTATAATATGAGTATGAAAGTTCTACTGTATTTGGAGGGAAAGACTGTTCTTGAGAAGTCTGGAATTGGTCGCGCCCTTCAGCATCAAATGCGGGCCCTTGATTTAGCAGGGATTCCCTATACCACAGATCCGTCAACTGGATACGATTTGGTTCACATTAACACTTATGGCCCTAAGAGTCTTAGCCTTTTACATCAAGCTAAGCGGCAAGGGAAAAAGGTCATTGTCCATGGCCACTCGACTCGGGAAGATTTTGCCAACTCATTTATTGGTTCCAATCTCCTGGCTCCTGCTGTGGGGGCTTATTTGAGGCATATGTATCAGTTAGCAGATTTTGTGATTACGCCAACGGAGTACTCCAAGGAACTGATCCGGGGTTACGGAGTGGACACACCAATCGTTGCTATTTCAAATGGGATCGATTTGAGGAAGTATCAACCAGATCCTCAAAAAGAACAGGTTTTCTATAACCATTTTGGATTGGAGAAGGGGCAGCCGGTTGTGGTCTGTGCGGGTCTCTTTTTTAAACGAAAAGGAATTCTAGACTTTATCGAAGTGGCCAAGCAGCTGCCAGACGTTCAATTCATCTGGTTTGGAGGGATTAACAAGTGGATGATCCCTCGTGAAATCCGTCGAGTTGTTTCTGGTGACCACCCAGCCAATGTTCAATTCCCAGGTTATTTTAAGGGAGCCATTTTCCAAGGTGCCATGAGTGGAAGTAGTCTCTTCTTCTTCCCAAGTTATGAGGAGACGGAGGGGATTGTCGTTTTAGAAGCCTTGGCTAGTCACCAGCATGTTGTTTTACGTGACATACCTGTTTACAAGGGCTGGATTGATGAGCAGTCTGCAACCTTGGGTCAAACCAATGAGGATTTTGTAGTTGGGATTCAAGCGATTTTAGCTGGTCAGGTGGACAAGCGTGACAAAGGTTACCAAGTAGCTGAAAGTCGTTCCATGGATCAGGTGGCCCAGCAGTTGGTAGAGGTATATCGGCAAGTATTGGAGATGTGAGATGAGAATTGGATTGTTCACGGATACCTATTTTCCACAGGTATCTGGTGTGGCAACGAGTATCCGCACCCTCAGGGAGGAACTGGAGGAGCAGGGGCACGATGTCTTTATTTTTACGACCACTGATCGGAATGTGGACCCTGCAGAGGAGAACCGGATTATCCGAATTCCTAGTGTTCCCTTCTTTGCCTTTAAGGACCGTCGCGTTGCCTATCGTGGATTCAGTAAGGCTTTGGCCCTTGCCAAAGAGCACCGATTAGAATTGATTCATACCCAAACTGAATTTGCTTTGGGATTCCTTGGACTTTGGATCGCACGGGAATTGGAAATTCCTGTGATTCACACCTATCATACTCAGTATGAGGATTATGTGCATTACATTGCCAAGGGGATGCTGATTCGGCCTGGCATGATTAAGTATATGGTACGCTCTTTTCTGGATGAGGTGGATGGAGTGGTCTGTCCGAGTGAGATTGTCTATAATCTTTTGGTGGGGTATCGAGTTGAGCCAGAGAAGCGCGTGATCCCAACGGGGATCGAGTTGGATCGTTTTATTCAAGTGCAAGACCAAGAAGAAGCAATTCAGGATCTTCGAAAGTCCCTAGCTCTTTCTCCGGATACCAAGATTCTCTTGAGTTTGTCTCGAGTTTCGTTTGAGAAAAATATTCAAGCAATTATCCGTGCTCTCCCAGAAGTTCTGAATGAAAATGACGCAGTGCGTCTAATCGTAGCGGGAGATGGTCCGTATTTGGAGAATCTTAAGTCTCTAGCCAAAGAAATGGCGGTCGAGCACCGCGTGCTCTTTGTCGGGATGGTCCCTCCAGAGCAAACGGTGCTCTACTACCGGATGGCTGACTTTTTTGTGTCAGCTTCGACTAGTGAAACACAAGGTTTGACCTTTTTGGAAAGTTTGGCCAGTGGGACTCCCGTTATTGCCCAGTCCAATCCCTATTTAGACAATCTGGTTTCAGACAAAATGTTTGGAACGCTCTATCAAGAGCCAGAGGATTTAAGTGGGGCCATTCTAGAAGCCCTACTAGCAACACCTTATCCGCAGGAAAAGAAGTGGCAAGAGAAGCTGTTTGAGATTTCGGCCGAGAACTTTGGCCTCCAGGTTTATCAGTATTATTTGGATATTTCGATTCGAAAAGGCTATTTGAAAGGGCAAGGAATGGGGGATCCGAGACCACGAGTTCGCTTTGCGAGATCCCTTGCAAGTTTTCCCTTGAAAGTGGTAGCCCTACCAGTTCAGGGCTCCAGACGCGTGATTCGAATTTCTCGCCAACAGGTTAAACGCTTGCCTTATCCAGGGCGGAGAAAAAGCTAGATTTTCCTGTCAATCAAAGATGATTATGTCCCGAAAAAATGATTAATATGGGCTAGAATAATTAGCGCGATTTTATTTGACACCAGGTACCTTTGAAGCTGTTTTTTAGACTAAACCAAGGCTACGATTAGCCTTGGCTATTTAGCCTAACAGCTTCAAACCTGTTGTCAATCAAAATCAAGTAGTCCTAACCCTTTGTAGATTAGGAATCAAAGTAAGAAGATTTGAGTAATTTCTTGCAATTGAGTCCCTTTTTGGTATTATGATTAGGAGGCGTTGATAAGCTCTTGAATTTCTTCTTGAGTTTTACCAATCCTCTGTAGATATTTAGTGAAAGACGCGAGCTTCCATGGGTGAGATTGTGGAGGTATATACTTGCGTCTTTCTTTTTTGTTTTCCTCTGGTTGATCAAATGTTTTAGAATATAGTTCATGTTCAAGTAACTCCTTTGTTTGATAAGTTTTTTCTGCGATGTTTAGATAGATATTTTCATCAAAGGCCTGAAGAACAAGGGCTTTTGTTCCGCGCAAGAAGAAAATTTCCTTTCCCTTTTCATCGATAGGTATATAGTATTTATTTTGGTAGCGAATGTGGTGGCCAGAGTGAACGACACGTTGGGACACTCTAGCTAGTATTAGATTAAGTTCTTGAGCACAAGGGCTAACTTCAAATACAGATTCTTTTGCTTTACCACCGAATGTTTGATTAAAAGTTTGAATCCACTCTTCTAGGAAGCTATTACCCGAATTATTCATACCCTGAATATCTTTGCGTAACTATCAAAAAAATCATCAGAAACAAGCAATAAACAATTGCAGTTCTGATGATTTTTATGAACGATCAAGCTTTTCTATAAATAAATATGGA
>NZ_JADXDQ010000061.1:9757-10013 GCF_015831295.1 Streptococcus sp. NLN64 | reverse complement strand
CTAGTACGACTTAACAAGACACTACTACTTTAACATAAAGAAAAAGTAGTGAGAAAATCTTCCGTCGAAGGTTTCCTCACTACTAATCTTAGTATGTTTGAGCTGTCTACGACTCGCTGCCTTATACTAAAAGACTATACATTTAGGTTTTGAAATATAAAAAGTATGAACCTGAAAAAACGCCCACCATCTCGTATTCCTAGGAACTAAGAGGGTAGGCGTTTTTGTTAGGGAAAGTATACTCTTTTAGCTTATC
>NZ_JADXDQ010000061.1:0-9747 GCF_015831295.1 Streptococcus sp. NLN64 | reverse complement strand
AGTTTATCTTTTATTACTGTGTTAGCTCGTCTTGCCGTACTTTAGTACTGCCTGCGACTCGCTGCCTTGTACTAAAAGCAAACTAAAAGACTATATTCCTGTGTTGGGTCGTCTTGTCGCACATATCTACTCATTAAATTTCAAAATCTAACGTTGTCAAGCCTGACAGAGAAACTCCGTTCTACCATCATTGACTTTCCTAGCCTTTTTTTGAAAGATTCGAGCATTCCGATTTTGAAGTTTGTTCAGGATTATTTGAAATTTTCTTCGAAATTTTTATCAGCAAGCTCAAAATCTCTCCCAGTGATTTGAACTGTCTACGACTCGCTCCTTTGTACTAAAAGCAAACCAAATGACTATCTCTCCATTATTCATAACGAAGTGCTTCAATCGGATTCAATTTTGAAGCTTTATTGGCTGGTAGTAAGCCAAAAATCACCCCGATACTAATCGAAAAGAGAGTACTTCCGATCACAGATTGCATGCTGATAACCGGTGGGCCTCCAAAAGCCGCGTTGAGGCTATCTCCAATCAAAAAGACAACTCCATAAGAAATCATGAGACCAATAAAGCCCCCAATGAGGGTCAGAACTACTGACTCAACCAAGAACTGAGTAAGAATATTCCTACGGGTTGCTCCCAAGGCTTTTCGCAAACCGATTTCACGGGTCCGCTCTGTTACGGATACCAACATGATATTCATAACTCCGATACCACCAACTAATAGTGAAATTCCTGCGATTGAGCCAATGACTAGCTGCATAACCCCTAAAGTCTGTTGGATATTGGCCAATTGGTCTGAAAAATCCATCACTTGGTATTCTCCCTGAGCAGGTCGAACAAGCTGAGTTAAACGACGGGCTGCCGCTGCACCAATCTCAAGAGATCGATCTACATCATCAACACTAACAATAATATTTTGAATTTCTGGGACTGAAAACTCAGCAGCCAATTGTGTGTTCGCCATGAGCAATTGTCCGTTTGGATATTGATATTGGGCAGTACTGTCGTTTTTATCATAATCGAAGACCCCCATAATCCGATAGTTATTCCCCTGAATTTTAATCAGCTGGTTCAAGGCATCTTCTGGATTGTTAAAGAGCTTATTGGCCAAGGTCTTATCGAGTACAACAACTCGAGCAAATTGCTCATAATCAGCAGCCACAAAACTACGACCCGCTATGATCTGGTAATTTTGTGCCTTAAAGTAAGAGTCTGACACACCTGTAATGGAAGCTCCAGTCACATTCTTACTTTCAAAAGTAACGGTAGCATTGGCAGAATTTGAAACCAGATATTTGGTAACTCCCTGAATATTCAGCAAATCCGCCACTTGATTTTCGGATACTACTGGCGCAGGTGGTTGTCCACCAGAAGCAAGGTCTGATTCAGCTTCAAAAACTTCTTGACTGGTGACGATTCCACTTCCATCTTTAGATTTGAGAGGAGAGTAATTAATTTGGACATTTTGTTGGGAAGAAGCCAAGCTTCTAGTAAAAGCCTTGTTCATCCCATCTCCAAATGCCATAATCAAGACAACTGCTGCGACACCAATAATAATCCCCAACATAGTGAGGAAGGAGCGCATTTTGTGGGAACGAATAGAGGCAATGGCAAATTTCCAAGTTTCCATTAGCGTCCCCCTTCCTTAGCTGAATCCTGGGTAATCCGTCCATCACGAATGACGATTTGGCGGCTAGCATAAGCAGCAATCTCTGGTTCATGGGTAACCATAATAATGGTCTTGCCTTCCTTGTTCAGGTCACTCAACAATTCCATGATCTGATCTCCTGTCTTGGTATCCAAGGCCCCTGTTGGCTCATCCGCTAAAATAATGGCTGGTTCGTTTGCCAAAGCACGCGCAATGGCCACACGCTGCTTTTGTCCCCCCGATAATTCAGAAGGGAGGTGCTTCATCCGTTCAGCAAGATCAACTTTTTCTAAATAATACTTGGCTGTCTTCACCCGTTCGCGAGCACTCTTTCCAGCGTAAATCAACGGAAGCTCAACATTTTGAAGGGCTGTTAGTTTCGATAGAAGGAAAAACTGTTGGAAGACAAAACCGATTTGGTGATTTCGAACATGGGCCAATTTATTGCCAGATAGGCGGGCAACTTCTTGACCTTCCAAGTCATAGGAACCCTTTGTCGGCTGATCCAAGAGACCAATGATGTTCATAAGGGTTGACTTACCAGAACCAGATGGTCCCATGATCGCCAAAAATTCTCCTTCTTCAACATCTAAATCGATATCTTTGAGAACCTGAAGAATCTGATCCCCATTACGGTAGGACTTTTGGAGTCCTCTAATTTTAATTAGATTCGCCATCCTTATCAACCTCCTGACCTTGTTTGATCTGATCATCAGGATTGGTAATGACCTGCTCGCCTTCTTTCAGACCTGCAGTAATCGCTTGGTTTTCTGCATCTGCACTGCCAATGGTAACCTGAACCTTCTTCGCTTTGCGATCCTCACCAACAACCCAGACATAGTGTTTTTCATCTTCTGTCACGAGAGCTGTAATCGGAATCACGGTCTGTTTCCCTTCATTCTGAACTTCCATGCTGACGTTAAAGCCTTGTTTCAACTCAGAAGCATCTGAATTAATGGTTACATTGTAAGGATATTTTGCGCCACTATCTGCCGCATTGACAGCCGAACCTGTACTCTCTCCACCATTTTTAGGATAATTGGAAATGTAGGAGAATTCTCCTTCCCAAGTCTTACCAGGGAAAACTTTGGAAGTAATTTTAACCTTTTGACCCTTGGTGATATTTGGAAGGGTATACTCTGTCACATCTCCCTTAACTTGTAGCCCATCTTCACTCACAATATGGACCAAGACTTGGCTAGCTCCTGTTGCGGACTTGGCCACATCCCGGTTTACTTCAACCACAGTTCCTTCAATAGTAGAATAAACGGTTGTGGCATTGAGAGTGTTTCCTGCTTTCTCGAGTCCTGCCACTGCATCTTCACGACTGTCATACAAGTCATAGAGCGAATTTTGGGCATTCTGTTGAGCTGCACCTGTCGTTGCACTATAGCCGTAGCCTGCGCTCGCATCATCCGAATCTGTTGCTGTTGCAGCGCCTGCTGAACCTGTTGCCGCATCCACTCCATAGACTTCAGCTGTATAGATTTGACGGTCGACTTTATTAACCGCCCGTTGGGCAATGTCATAGTCTAGCTGCGCATTTTGACTTTGGTACTGCACCAATGGTGTCCCAACGCCTACGTAATCCCCAACATTAACCAAGACATCTTGTAGGTCCCCCTTACTTGCATCTAAATACACATACTGTTCACGGTTGGCTGCAACCTGACCTGTTAAAAGGGTATTAGACGCAACATTGCCAGATTTCACTTTGGCAATCTGATAACCCGACTGCGTCTGCTCGACATCACTTGAGAAGCTATTCAACAGCATTCCTCCAACTCCAAGGATAAGAACTGCTGCTCCCGCACCAATGGCAATCTTACCCTTACTGAGATTTCCTTTATCAAAGGAGAATTTTTTCATCTTATTCCTCTTTCCTAATTCTTAAACGCTTCTACTAATACTTGGAATTCCTCATTCGTCAACGTAATCCCTTTACCCATTTTTTGATGGTCCGGACTCCACGATCGCAAGTCAAATTTAGCAGGTGCGCCATTAAAGCTCACCCGATTCAATTCCTTGGTCCATCCCTTTTCATTGGTCGATAGGACAAGCAATTTTTCTTCAATTTCAAATGTAAACTCAGCCATTGCGCCTCCCTTTTGTGTTGTAATATCCCTATTTTACACTATTTTTTACTAAAAATTAAATAATATGGGAAAAATTCCCTTCTTACAATATTGTAAGAAAGAATTAAAATCGGTATAATAAAAGAAAAACGAATAAGGGGGAATCCATGGCAACATTTTGGGATGCAATCAAGCAACAAATGACCGATTTTCTGGAAGCCGGAGATGGCAAAGACAAGGCTCACAAGCAATTGGCTGACACTCAAGCCCAATTACAGCGAGCTCAGAATCTGAAACAAACCGTCCTGGTCATCTATGGAAAAAAACACGTTACCGGTAGCATTGTTAAAATCAATCCAGACCAAAACCAACTAATCATCAACAGCTTACCACACAGGGTCTCAACCATGATTCCTTTAAAAGATATCCGCAAAGTAAGCCCAGTCCCACAAGAAATTCACAAAAGTCATCAGAAGAGAGATTGAAGCAATCACATTCATACCCTAGCGTTCTTAGTTTTATTCTCGTATTGTCATCTATTTGTAATGTAAGAACCTTTGAAAATGTGGTATTCTATATAGTGATTTGCACAAGGAGAGATTATGCCCGTAAGAGAAAATGTGTTACGTGACCAAGAGGTCCTCCGTAACCCCCAACCCCAACCAGTCGAAAATCCTTTCACCCAATATGACCCTAGCCAAGACCCGGATGCCATCGAGAATCGCTACGAATTTTACTACTTCGCAAATCTCGCAGCCTTCTCCCTCATGACCATCCTCTTCAGCTTCATCTTCCTTTCTCTGGAAGTTGCTTCTGTCTGGTCTATTTCCGGGGCCATCTTGATTAGTCTAGCTTTTTTACAGGCCAGTCGCTACGTGAGAAAATATTACGAGAACCGTTCTAAGGTGCGCTAACAGCGCATCTTATTTTTCTAAACAAACCTCTTGTGTTTATTACTAACTAGTGATAAAATAATCTCAAGTTAAGAAAACAAAGGAGACACAACTATGAAAATCGAACTCGGAATCTCAACATTTGGTGAAACAACTCCCCTAGAAGGAAGCAATCACGTCTACTCACACGATGAGCGCATTCGTCAATTGGTTAAAGAAATTGAATTGGCGGATGAAGTTGGCTTGGATGTCTACGGAATTGGGGAACACCACCGGGATGACTTCGCTGTCTCTGCACCAGAGATCGTCCTCGCTGCCGGTGCTGTCAACACGAAGAACATCCGCCTTACCAGCGCTGTCAGCATTCTCTCCAGCCTAGACCCTATCCGCGTCTACCAGCAATATGCTACAATCGACGCTCTCTCCAATGGTCGTGCTGAAATCATGGCTGGACGAGGTTCTTTCACGGAATCCTTCCCTCTCTTCGGTCAAGACCTCAAGGATTATGATAGCCTTTTTGATGAAAAACTAGATCTACTTCTCTATGCCAATCAAGAAACCAAGCTAAAATGGAAGGGACACCACACCCAAAGCATTGATAACCGTGAAGTCTACCCACGGGCCGTCCAAGAAAAACTCCCTGTCTGGGTAGCAACCGGCGGCAATGTCGAATCCACTGTCAAAATCGCCCAAATGGGACTTCCAATTGTCTATGCCATCATCGGTGGACAACCAAGCTACTTCAAACCTCTCATTGATGCCTACCGTACAATTGGAAAAGAAAATGGCTTCAGCGACCAAGAGCTACAAGTAGGAGCTCACTCTTGGGGCTTCCTCATGGAAGACGGAGAAGAAGCTCGCAAACGCTACTTCCACCCAACTAAACAAGTCGTGGATGCCATCTCCAAAGACCGTCCACACTGGACACCACTCAGCTACGATAAATACCTCCAACAACTTGGACCAAACGGAGCCATGTTTGTCGGCAACCCAGACCAAGTGGCTGAAAAACTCATCAAAATGATTGAAGAACTCGGCCTGAACCGCTTCATGCTCCACCTACCACTTGGCTCCATGCCTCACGAAGACGTTCTCAAAGCCATCGAACTCTTTGGGAAAGAAGTCGCACCGAAAGTCCGTGCTTACTTTGCGGATAAATAACCATTGAACTCCCGTAAACCTATTACGGGAGTTTTTAGTTTTTGTCCGTTAACCAGTAGTTAATTTTTAGTCTAAATCACTTCATTCAGATTCACTTATACACCATTGGTTTAAACACTGTTTACATGAACAGTTCAAGGCGTATAATATAATGTAGCACTAATAGAAAACACTAACTATTGTGACAAAATGATTTTTAACAGGAGTTTCTTTATGAATCAAAAAGATTGGATGGAATACTTTGAAGCCGTTAATGGGCGACCGCCAACACCGCAAGAATATACCGCTGCATTGACTGCAAGGGAATTCATCATCACACAGGATGCTCTAACTTCTACATCACCTCAACCAACAACTTCTTCACTAGATGAACCATTTAATGCATCAACTTCAGCAAATATTGAATCCCCTCAAGTCAATATTGAGTCATCAATTCACCCATTAGATAAACTCAATTCAGAAACCACACAATCCCTAAATAGTTTTAAAGCCCAGGGAAGCAGCTATTTATCCTGGTTTATAGACAATCTCAAAAAACCTCAATACCAAACTGCTGACTCTCATCTCCAGTTCGGATTAATCACCTTATCTCTAGCATCCATATTTATCGGAGGAGGATACAGTAACTTTTATCTTCGTTTCTTCTCTTCCCTTGTTAATCCTTCCATTAATGGAAATAGCCTCTCGTCACTTGTGGGTGAAATTATTGGAACTGTTCAGGGATCTATTTCTGCAGGATTTGGTCTTAGAGGAGTTTTGATTTTTTCTCTAATCTATTTTTCTGGTTATTTTCTACTCGCACTTTTACCCCACTTACTTCAAAAACAAGCTCAAAACTCTAATGTATCTTTGCTAGAGCGTTTAGGGAAATCCTTATCCTTCACTCCTCTATTAGCGACCCTAAATCTTTTTGCTCTTTTCATTAGTTTCTTGATCCCCTCAAGTCTACCGTTTGACTTTAACAATTTAATTTCAGCACTTGCTGGGCTTGGAACAACGGGAGGAAGTCCCTTTACCGGAATCGCAGGCATTTCATTTCTAGCTGCTGAAAATCCGCAGATGGGAAGTATCAGCATTTATTTCGGGCTAATTTGTCTAGTTACCATTATTGGTTTTGGCGTTCTGCTTGTTAACTATACTGGAAATTTCCATAAAAACTTAACACGATTTAATCCTTTTTATAATGCGCTCATTTCTTTAGCCGTGTTTGCTCTTATTCTGTTTGTTCTTGATAAAACACTTACAAGTGCCTATCAAGCAGGATTTGAACCTATTAAAAATTCACTGAATGAATTAGGATCCTCCGCGGTTTCAGCAGTTACAGATGCTATTAGTGAAAATTCTGAGGAATTATTCGATGGCCTCGGTTCACTTTTTGAATAAGAAACAGTGCTTATAAATGGAAAGGAGCTCCTCGTGAATGAACTATACCCTTTTGGTCCAATATTTAAAGAGTTTCGAGTCGCAAGGAATTTAAACCTGAAAGAAGCTGCAGGTGAAATCGTTTCACCTCAGCTACTTAGCCAATTTGAAAATGGTAAAAAGAATATTTCCATGGAAAAATTCACACGGTTACTTATTTCAATCGGTGTTTCCTTCACAGACTTTGCTATCCGATTTTCCAGAGACGCCGATGGCGTTGACCAAGTGATGAACATCTTCTACAATATTGAAACATCTGGTGTAACTCGGAAAAATCTACTACCTACTTTCCGTAAAGAATTAGATCCATTTTTACACGATAATAAACCTCTAAAAGACAATCTATTGGATAACTTGATTCCTATTATGCTATATGGAAAAAGTCAAATGTCTTCTGAGCTTTCTGATGACTTTAAAAAGAAAATCTCTCACATCTCATTTCCCTATAGAAACACCTTGGAGAAAGATTTGCTGACAACTAGTCTTCGCAAACGTCCTTTATCTGAACTATTGCAGGATGCTGAAGATATCCTAGATTTTGCTAAAACTACCACAGCAGACCAAGATTTTTACTATATTACCATTCATTTAACAACTCTTGTTGGAACTTTATCCAATTTGGGATTCTTGAAAAAAGTAGATGATTTCATCAAAGAATTCGATGAAATTCTTAAGAAAAAAGGGGGCTTAATTCCACTTCAGATTGTAATCTACTATTACATTCAAAAAACTCATCATCTCTTAAGAAAAAATGACCTAGAAGGTATTCGCTTAGGACGGTTGGTTTTAGATTTATTGGATAATCCGCTCGTCCTTAATGTTAGTAGCGACCTTCAAGAAAGCAAACACTTGTTTATTAAGACTTTTGAGGAAAACAATAATACGGGGATACCATTAATTGAGGAATAATAGAATCTGACAACACAAACAAGCGCTATCATCATTTTTGGAAACTTTTCAAGTCTTACTATCTTTAAAATCCCATTAACCCAAATTATTCATACCTAACTTAATCAAAACCACCCGCGTGAGAACGGGTGGTTTGTTCTTCGGCTGAAAGCCTCCATTACCGGCCAAAGCCTGAAGGCTTGTCCGAAGGGTTTCCCTTATGCACCACTTACCCAGCCGACCCGGCTAGCGGGTCCCTTTCTATTTTAATTCCTTATATTTTTCTGACCCGTAAATGGATCGTACTCCTCGAATATGCTTAATTGATCCGCTATCACGTCATCTTGTAATTGATTACGAATATATTCTTCTATTCGCTTCTGATTCCTACCTACTGTGTCTACGTAATACCCTCTACACCAAAATTTTCTATTGCCATATCGATATTTGAGATTTGCATGTCTATCAAATATCATTAAACTGCTCTTTCCTTTTAGATATCCTATAAATGATGAAACACTTATTTTAGGTGGAATACTTACCAACATATGGATATGATCCTTACAAGCTTCTGCCTCATGAATTGTTACACCTTTTCGTTCACATAATTCTCGTATTATTTATCCAATACTTGCTTTGTATTTTCCATAAATAATTTGTCTACGATATTTCGGAGCAAAAACTATGTGGTACTTACAATTCCATGTGGTATGTGCTAAACTATTATTGTCCTGTTTCATCAGGGGGACTCCTTTCATGTTATGATATGTGGTCGGGAAACCATATCTAACATAACATCTTAAGGAGTCTTTTTTAATACACCGCTTAAAGCTCTTTTGAACCACTAGCACAGCTAGTGGTTTTCAGATACCAAAAACCTTCCAGAAACCGTATTGATCACAGGGTTTCTGGAAGGTTTTTAAGTTAGGTATGAATAATTTGGGATAAAGTATTCAAAGAATTCACCTCAAAAATTCCTATAGATGATTCGATACCTATTCTAGCTGCAGATGGAAGTGACGTGAATATTCCTATAAATCCAGCAGATGAGGGAACCTCTTTTCAAGTTGGTGTAGGAAATAAGCCATATAACCTGATTCATCTGAACGCATTTTATAACCTAAACACAGGCATTTATACCGATATCATAGTACAAGATAAAAGGGAGGCAGACGAGCGACAGGCGGTCATTGATATGATGGAGGTATCTCCCTTTTGAAACAGCACTGGTAATCATGGATAGGGGATATGAGAGTTATAACCTTATGGCACATTTTGAGCAAAAAGGTTGGAAATATATCATCCGTGTCCAGAATGGTCTGGAATCTTTTGCATCAAGATTTCATTTACCGGATACCTCAATTGAAAAAGAAGTTGCCATCAAATTGTCCAGGAATCAGACAAAACAGATGAAAAATCTTTATAAACAGTCTCCAAAAAAATATCGATTTGTACCCCATAATTCCAGATTTGATTTCCTCTCGGACTCTATTAGTTATGGAAGTGATCCTCAATTTTATGAACTGCATTTTCGGATTTTAAAGTTTCCGATAAGTGAAGGAAAATATGAGGTTCTTGTTACAAATTCAGACTTGCCTTTTGAGGAAATTAAAAAACTCTATGCCCGTAGATGGGGCATAGAGACAAGTTTTAGAGA
>NZ_JADXDQ010000060.1:0-10224 GCF_015831295.1 Streptococcus sp. NLN64 | reverse complement strand
ACGAGGACTGGTCAGCTGTCTCGATTACTACTTAAAACGACATGCGTTAAAAGTTAATTGAACCGCCGTGTGCCGAACGGCACGCACGGTGGTGTGAGAGGGACTATCCATTAGTCCCTACTCGATTATACTTATGACCATTTTAAAATCTGATTGCGTTCATCCTCTTCTCCAATCTTTGTTGGGTTGATGGCTAGCTACGCTTGCTTATACTCATTGGATTTCAAAATCTGACTTTGTCAAGCCTCTTTGATGAATGTTATCATCAGTTTCCTCGTCATTTTTTTGAAATTCTGCGAGTATTCAGATTTTGAAATTAGTTAAGTATTAATGGGATATAACTGAGGCTGGGCAAAAAGTATCAGTCTCGAACTTTTATTTAGCAAAAACTCTTTGACGCAGTGGTTGATTCGCTCAAACAGCTAAAAGGCTGTTTGAGTTAATAGATAGGAGAGCGAAGCAAATAACAACTGTTCGCCTTTTATTGAGAGAACAGTTCATGTTCTTTTATCCAGAAACTCAAGAAGTCATTTCTTGACTCTTTGACCTCCAAAAACAACCTAATCAACGGAGTTCTTTCCCACTCCCAGTCTTTTCAGATTTTGAACTGTTACGAGTATTATTTAAAAAATGAGGCTAAGTCTTGTGTTTTAGATAGTAAAACTTGTGCACCGTTTTCGGTTAGTGAATCGGAGGTACCATAGCCCCATTCAACTCCGATGCTACCAATTTCTAAATCACGGCCAGCTGCCATATCAAAGAGGGTATCTCCAATGATAAAACTTTGTTCTTTAGGGGCTTCTGCGACCTCTAAGCCTCGTTTGAGGACATCGATTTTATCGTGGGAATCTGGAAGTGCTCCAAAAATTTCCTGAAAATAAGATTGGAATCCAAAATGTTGGACCATAACTTGAGCCATAGGTTGATTTTTACTAGTGGTAATCGCTAAATAGTGTCCTTGCTCCTTTAAAGCCTGGAGAGCTTTCTTTATCCCAGGGTATGGGTCGGCCTGGTAAACTCCCTTTTCTTTATAGTAACTTCGAAATAGGCCAATAGCTTCTTCTACTTTATCTTCAGGAAGATAGAAGGCAAAGGATCGTTCGAGAGGTGGTCCAATTAGGGTGTCTAACTCTGAATCCTGAGGAACAGGAAGATTCAGAGTTGTGAAAGCATATCGAAAGGCCGCTTTAATTCCTGGACCACTATCAACTAAAGTTCCATCTAAATCAAAAAATAAAAACATAAATTCTCCTTTACAATAAGTATACCATAAGGAAAATGACTAGGAATGTAAAGAACCTAACCAATCTCCTTCACAGAACTGTAAAACTACTCCGAATATTGCTATCTTTCCGTAATATTACTGGGATAGAATAAGGTCATATAAGAAAGGAACTTTACATGAAACGAAAGAATTATTATCTACTAACAGGTTTGGCAACTCTTCTCGTAGCCGCTTCTGCAAGTGCTGCGTCGGCTGATTCCTATACTGTAAAATCTGGAGATACCTTATCAAAAATTGCAGCAGAAAGACAAACAACTGTTGACAATATTGTAAAGCTAAATAATATTAAAAATCCGAATGTGATTCACATTGGTCAAGTATTGGAGTTAACAACAGGGACTCCGAATGCTACAAGCGAGCAAATTGTATCAGAAGAAACAACTGTCAATCAACCGCAAGATGCTGTCGTGCTAGAAGCAAGTTCTGAACAAGGAAACACTTCTCAAGCAGTTGTTCAAAGCCAAGAGATATCAGAAACTCAGCAAGAAGTTATCAATGAAACTGTCAAGAGTCCAGAAGATTCAGCAGCTGTTACTTCATCAGCATCACAAACACCGAAAGTTGAGAATGATCCATCAAGTTCTGAATCAGATCCGGTTGTAGCATCTGAGCCAGAAACACCAGCACCAGTTCAAGAACAATCCACAGCAACTGCATCAAGCTTGTCAAGTGATGAGCAAGCAGCCAAGGAGTGGATTGCTCAAAAAGAATCTAGTGGGAGCTATACCGCACAAAATGGAATTTACTATGGTCGTTACCAACTAACCCTTTCCTATTTAAATGGAGACCTTTCTCCAGAAAACCAGGAGCGGGTAGCAGATGAGTATGTAAAAAATCGCTATGGTTCTTGGGTACAAGCCCATCAATTTTGGTTAGCCAACGGATGGTATTAATAGCCCTGTGTTATCTCCACTGAACACAAAAATTATTCAGTGGAGGATTTTTTTGTTTCGTGTTATAATAAGCCTTGCTCAAAACGACCTTCAAATCGTTGAAAGCGCGCACGGAAACGTGACAAACGAAAGATGGGAGAAAACTATGAGTGTTCCTTCAAAAACACGAGTTGTTGTGGGAATGAGTGGAGGGGTTGACTCCTCCGTAACAGCCCTCTTGTTAAAAGAACAAGGCTATGACGTCGTTGGCATCTTTATGAAAAACTGGGATGACACTGATGAAAATGGTTTTTGTACGGCAACAGAAGATTACAAAGATGTTGCTGCAGTAGCAGATCAAATTGGAATTCCTTACTACTCAGTTAATTTTGAGAAAGAGTACTGGGATCGGGTCTTTGAATATTTTCTAGCAGAGTATAGAGCTGGTCGGACTCCGAATCCAGATGTTATGTGTAACAAGGAAATTAAATTTAAGGCCTTTCTTGACTATGCGATGGAACTAGGAGCTGACTATGTAGCAACTGGCCACTATGCCCAAGTAGAACGTGATGAAAACGGTCAAGTCCGTATGCTTCGGGGGAAAGATCAAAATAAAGATCAAACCTATTTTCTTAGTCAGTTATCGCAAGAACAACTTCAGAAGACACTGTTTCCATTGGGTCACTTGGAAAAAGCTGAAGTCCGTAAAATTGCTGAAGAAGCTGGCTTAGCAACTGCTAAGAAAAAGGATTCAACAGGAATCTGTTTTATCGGAGAAAAGAATTTTAAGGAATTTCTCAGTAACTACCTACCAGCAACACCAGGTCGGATGATGACCATGGAAGGTCGTGACATGGGGGAACATGCTGGACTTATGTATTACACCATTGGTCAACGAGGAGGACTCGGAATTGGTGGTCAAGAAGGTGGCGATAATCAACCGTGGTTTGTGGTTGGAAAAGACTTAGAACAGAATATTTTATATGTAGGTCAAGGTTTCCACCACGAAAACCTCATGTCAACGAAATTGACAGCTAGTCAAGTTAGCTTTACACATAAAATGCCAAAAACTTTTGAAATGAAGTGTACCGCTAAGTTTCGTTATAGGCAGCCAGATGCTGAGGTGACAGTTTCTGTAAATGGTGACAAGGCAACTGTCAACTTTGCAGAAGAGCAACGGGCTATTACACCAGGTCAAGCAGTCGTATTTTATAACGGAGATGAGTGCTTAGGTGGTGGTCTGATTGACCAAGCTTATATGAATGATCAAGTACGTCAGTACATATAAATTGACAAGTTATCCAAATATGCTACAATACTAAAAAGCAAATACAATGATGGTCAAAGCTCATGGGATTTGCAGGTTTTTTTGCCTGCAATCAAATGAAGCCTTGACCTTTTTTTGTGAAAGGAAGAAAGAATGACAAGACAGTTTGCGGAAACCTATGATGTAATCGTCATTGGTGCTGGCCATGCAGGAGTAGAAGCTTCCCTTGCCGCTGCCCGGATGGGATGTAAAACTCTTTTGGCAACTATTAATATAGAAATGCTGGCTTTTATGCCTTGTAATCCTTCAATCGGGGGATCGGCTAAAGGGATTGTGGTTCGTGAAGTAGATGCTCTTGGTGGCGAAATGGCTAAGAATATCGATAAAACGTATATTCAAATGAAAATGTTGAATACAGGTAAAGGACCAGCTGTCCGAGCTTTGCGTGCCCAAGCAGACAAGGAATTGTATGCTAAGGAGATGAGGAAAACTGTTGAAAATCAAGAAAACTTGACACTTCGCCAAACCATGGTTGATGAAATCTTGGTTGAAGATAAAAAGGTAATTGGGATTCGCACCGCAACCAATCAAGAGTTTGGTGCTAAAACAGTTATTGTGACGACCGGTACAGCCTTACGTGGAGAAATCATTATCGGAGATTTGAAATATTCTTCAGGTCCTAACCATAGCATTGCCTCTGTCAAGCTAGCTGACAACCTCAAAGAGTTAGGATTTGAAATTGGTCGTTTTAAAACGGGAACTCCTCCTCGGGTCAAGGCATCTTCAATTGACTATAGTGAAACAGAGATTCAACCTGGTGATGATGTTCCGAATCATTTCTCCTACCGTTCTAAGGATGAGGACTATTTAAAGGATCAAGTTCCTTGCTGGTTAACGTATACGAATAACGAGAGTCATCAAATTATTCAAGATAATTTACACCGTGCTCCAATGTTTACAGGAGTTGTTGAGGGAGTAGGACCACGTTACTGTCCATCTATTGAAGATAAGATTGTCCGCTTCGCAGATAAAGAAAGACACCAGCTTTTCTTGGAGCCTGAAGGACGAGATACGGAAGAAGTCTACATTCAGGGATTGTCAACAAGCCTCCCAGAAGATGTTCAACGGGAACTCGTACACTCCATCAAGGGGTTAGAAAAAGCAGAGATGATGCGGACAGGCTATGCGATTGAATACGATATGATTCTCCCACATCAATTACGAGCTACCCTTGAAACGAAGAAAATTTCAGGCCTCTTTACAGCCGGTCAAACAAATGGGACATCGGGATACGAAGAAGCAGCTGGTCAAGGTATTATGGCTGGTATCAATGCAGCTTTAAAAGTATTGGGAAAACCAGAACTAATCCTTAAACGAAGTGACGGCTATATTGGTGTTATGATTGATGATTTGGTAACCAAAGGAACCTTGGAACCCTATCGTCTTTTGACCAGTCGTGCAGAGTACCGTTTGATTCTACGTCATGATAATGCGGATATGCGCTTAACTGATATTGGTCGTTCTATTGGCTTGGTTGATGATGAACGGTGGGAAGATTTCCAAATGAAAAAGACTCGTTTCCAAACCGAAATGGAACGGTTGGAGTCTCATAAACTAAAACCTACCGCAGAAACAAATAAACAAGTCACAGAACTTGGCTTCAAACCGTTAGCGGATGCCCTAACAGCAAAAGAATTCCTTCGCAGGCCTGAAGTAAGCTACGATGACTTAGCTAATTTCATTGGATCTGCTCCAATGGAAATCGATGATAAGGTTAAAGAATTATTGGAAACTGAAATCAAATACGAAGGGTATATTCAAAAAGCACTTGACCAAGTTGACAAGATGAAACGAATGGAAGAAAAACGTATTCCAGCGGATATTGACTGGGATGACATTGATTCCATTGCCACAGAAGCTCGGCAAAAATTCAAACAGATTAATCCAGAAACGATTGGTCAAGCCAGTCGAATCTCCGGTGTCAATCCAGCAGATATTTCGATCCTAATGGTTTATTTAGAGGGAAAATCTCGCAGTATTTCCAAACGTCAAGAACAGGTAAAGAAATAAAATTATAGAAGAAACCCGGCTGAATGCAGCTGGGTTTCTTATGTGTAAAGATTAATTGACGCTATATTTACAATACATTTACTGATCAATGACACTTTGCACATCCAGTAAATCCACCCGCATATAGCCATTCTAACGTGGCTAAGTCGTATATTTCTTATTTAAGACTAGGAGGTGATGATTATTTGTTAATATAGTCTTTTAGTTTGCTTTTAGTACAAGGCAGCGAGTCGCAGACAGTACTGAAGTACGGCAAGACGAGCTAACACAGTAATAAAAGATAAACTAAAAGAGTATAAAACTTGACAAAAACAGTTGGACCTTTGACATTATAATAGGTTAATGCTAGCCAAATAGCCTTTCTCAAATCCTTGCTTTTTACAGTGAGTTGTTGGTGTAACTGGGCCTTTATGGTAAAATAACAGGAAGAGGTTTAAGATGAAAAGATTTCCCCTATCCCCCTTCCATTATTTTATGATTGGCATTATCTTTTTGGGTATTCTTTCTGTGGTTTGGCAACATTCCATGAATGGTATCCCCATTGCGATTACTATAATATTGATGGGTACTCTTGTCTTGTTACTCCTATTAGATCAAGAAGTAATTGTCAGTCAGGTGGAAGAAGAACAACAGAAACAACTAGAAGATCGAGTTGAAAACAGCTTGGCCAATCTCATTAACAAGATTCCAATTGGGATTATGAAACTGAACGAGGAAACTGGTCAAATTGACTGGTATAATCCCTACGCTGAGCTCATTTTTGCCGGTGAAGATGGTGTGCTGGATATGCAGACAATCCAGTCAGTTTTGGAGTCTTCTCAAGGAGAAGGCAGTCATTACGTTGCAATTGGAGAGAGAACCTATGCGGTTCATTTGGATCAAAGCGGCCATATGGTTTACTTTTTTGATGCAAGTAGTGAATACAATGCGGCGGAGGAATTAGCAACTACACGACCAGTTATCGGAGCTATCTCTCTGGATAATTATGATGATTTTAGAGATGGCTTATCCGACTCGGAGGTCAGCAGTGTCAACAGTTTTATTGCTGATTTTGTCTCCCGATTTGCGGATGATTTTAAGATGTTCTATCGTCGAGTTGATGCTGATCGTTACTACTTATTTACCGATTATACGGTTCTAGACCAACTAATGAAAGACAAGTTCGCGATTATTGATGTGTTTCGAAGCGAAGCAAAGGAGAAGAATCTCCCGCTTACCCTTAGTATGGGGTTTGCCTATGGTGATGGAGATCATGCTTTTATTGGAAAAACAGCCCTCGAGAATTTGAACTTAGCCCTAGTTCGTGGTGGAGACCAGGCCGTAGTACGTGAAAACAGGGAAGGTAAAAATCCGATCTACTTCGGAGGAGGTAGTGTCTCAGCCGTAAAAAGGACTCGTACTCGTACCCGGGCCATGATGACAGCCATCTCAGACAAGATTCGCTCTGCAGACCAGGTCTTTATCGTTGGTCACCGTAATCTAGACTTAGACGCACTAGGGGCTTCCGTTGGAATGCAGAAATTTGCAGAGATTCAAAGTGAGCAGGCTTATGCTGTCTATGATCCAACTGAGTTAGCCCCAGATATCGAGCGTGCCATCAAAAGCTTGCAAGCCGAAGAGAAGACTAAGTTGCTGACCTTAGAGGAAGCCATGCCACGTGTGACTCGTCAATCTCTGTTAATTATGGTGGACCACTCTAAAATTAACTTGACTCTCTCGAAAGAATTCTATGAACAATTTAGCCAGACAATTGTTATTGACCATCACCGACGTGATGAAAATTTCCCTGAAAATGTGGTTATCACTTACATTGAAAGTGGGGCTAGCAGCGCTTGTGAATTAGTGACCGAACTTATTCAGTTCCAAAACGCCAAGTCAAATCGTCTCAGCAAAATTCAAGCTAGCATTTTAATGGCCGGCATCATGTTGGATACCAAGAATTTTTCGGTTCAGGTAACCAACCGGACTTTTGATGTGGCTAGCTATTTGCGAAGCAGAGGCAGTGATAGCACTTTCATTAAGGAAATTATGGCCACAGACTTTGAGGAATATCGACGTGTCAATGAGTTGATTCTCCAAGGCCAACGATTGAGTCCTGCGATTGTTTTGGCAGTAGCCCCAGAAAATATCTATCACTCCACAATTGAACTTAGCAAAGCTGCGGACACAATCCTAAGCATGTCTGGTATAGAGGTAGCCTTTGTCATGAGTCAGCTGGACCCTGATACCATTGGGATTTCAGCGCGTAGTCGCAGTCGAATCAACGTACAGAGAATTATGGAGGAGATGGGCGGTGGGGGTCACTTTAACCTGGCGGCAGCCCAACTGCGAGGTGTAGACCTCTCCATGGTGACGACTCGGCTAAAAGATGTTATTATAAATGAAACGCAAGAAAAGGAGACGGATAGATGAAAGTTATTTTCTTAGAAGATGTAAAAGGTAAGGGAAAAAAAGGTGAAATCAAGGAAGTTCCGACAGGTTACGCACAAAACTTCCTCATCAAGAAAAATCTAGCCAAAGAGGCCACTGCTCAGGCAATTGGGGAACTCCGCGGTAAGCAAAAATCACAAGAAAAAGCTCATGCAGAAATGGTTGCAGAGGCAGAAAGCATTAAGGCTCAACTGGCGAAAGAAGAAACAGTTGTTCGCTTTACAGAGAAAGTGGGACCAGATGGTCGGACCTTTGGTTCCATTACCAGCAAGAAAATTGCAGAGGAATTACAGAAACAATTTGGAATTAAAGTTGAAAAACGGAATATCCACCTAGATCATCAGCTTCGATCCATCGGATCCGTCGAGGTTCCAGTGAAACTCTATCAGGATGTGACTGGTGAAATCAAAGTCTATATCCAAGAGGCATAATTCAAGGATGTAAGGAGGAGAAATGGCCAATCTGGAAGAATTGCGTACTCAACCGCAAGATATTTTAGCAGAGCAATCTGTTCTAGGGGCTATTTTTTTGGATGAAAGTAAGCTGGTTTATGTCCGTGAGTACATTGAACCAGCTGACTTTTTTAAATATGCGAACCGCCTCATTTTTCAGGCCATGATTGACTTGAATGATCAGGGAGATGTCATTGACGCGACCACCATGAGAGCCATTTTGGAGGCTCAAGGAGATCTGGAAAATATCGGCGGTTTTTCCTATTTAGTTGAGGTTGTTAACGCAGTTCCGACTAGCTCAAATGCAGAATACTATGCTAAAATTGTGGCCGACATGGCCATGCGCCGTCGTTTTATTGCCCGTTTAACAGAAAGTATCAACCAGGCTTATGAGGGATCTGCGGGAACAGATGAACTGATTGCAGTTGCCGAAAAAAACCTGATTGATTTAAATGAAAATAGTAATAAGAGTGGATTTCGGAACATCAAGGATATTCTCAATATAAATTTTGAGAGTCTGGAAGCCCGGTCTCAGCAAACATCTGATGTTACAGGGGTTCCAACTGGATTTATCGAGTTAGATAAGATGACCACTGGATTTCATGAAGATCAACTGATCATCCTCGGTGCTCGACCAGGGGTCGGAAAAACTGCTTTTGCACTGAACATTGCTCAAAATATTGGTAGCAAAACGGGAATGACGGTTGCCATCTTCTCGCTAGAGATGGGAGCTGAAAGTATGGTTGATCGAATGCTTTCATCAGAAGGACTCATTCATAACCATGCTATTAAGACAGGACAATTGACGGATGAGGAATGGCGTAAAGTTACCATTGCCCAAGCCAACCTGGCATCCGCCCCAATCTATATTGATGATACTGCAGGTATCAGGATTACTGAAATTCGATCACGTGCCCGAAAACTAGCTAAAGAAACAGGGAACTTAGGGCTCGTCTTAATCGACTATTTGCAGTTGATTACAGGAACTGGTCGAGAAAACCGACAACAAGAAGTATCGGAAATTTCCCGCCAACTAAAAATTCTAGCCAAAGAGCTAAAGGTGCCAGTCTTGGCTCTCAGTCAGCTATCACGGGGACTTGAACAACGTCAAGATAAACGCCCGGTTCTTTCGGATATTCGTGAATCTGGATCCATTGAGCAGGATGCGGATATCGTAGCCTTCCTCTATCGTGATGACTATTACCGCAGTGAAGGTGAGGAAGATACAGAGCCAAACAACAAGATTGAGGTCATTATAGAGAAAAACCGGAGCGGGGCGCGTGGGACCGTCGAACTCCTATTCCAAAAAGAATATTTTAAGTTTTCAAGCATATCCAAAAGAGAGGAATAACCATGAGTGATGCATTTACAGACGTTGCTAAAATGAAAAAAATTAAAGAGGACATAAAAAACCATGAAGGTAAGATGGTTGAAATGACCTTGGAACACGGCCGCAAACGCCAAAAAACCAAGATTGGTCGTCTTATTGAGGTTTATCCATCCCTCTTCATTGTTGAATACAACAATGTCGGAAGTCTACCTGGCGAAATTACCAATACCTACGTTGAGTCATACACCTACTCTGATATCCTCACCGAAAAAACACTCATTAACTATCTGAGTGAGTGAGGCGGAGCCAGTATCCACAACCATCGTTCTGCTCACAGTTCGATGGTTTTTTATAGTCTTTTCGTTTACTTTTGTATAAGGCAGCGAGTCGTAGACAGCTCAAACATACTAAGATTAGTAGTGAGGAAACCTTCGACGGAAGATTTTCTCACTACTTTTTCTTTATGTTAAAGTAGTAGTGTCTTGTTAAGTCGTACTAGATTTTGGCATTTAATGCCG
>NZ_JADXDQ010000006.1:0-51494 GCF_015831295.1 Streptococcus sp. NLN64 | reverse complement strand
AAAAAAATAATCAAACAGGGTGGCGATTTCTGCCTACCTGTCAAAGGAAATCAAAAAGGATTATTGGAAGATATTGTTGCTTGCTTTTCCTATGACCAAGAGTCTGTAGTAGATTATTATGAAACTATTGAAAAAGCTCATGGTCAAATCGAAACACGAAAGTATGAAGTTGTCCACGACACTTCTTGGTTCCGAAAAGACCATCCAGATTGGCCTCATGTTCAATGTTTGGGAAAGGCTATTTGTATTATTGAGAAGGATGATAAGGTAACGCGTATCGAGCGCTATTTTGTCTTGAGTACGAAGGTATTAGCTGACGAACTAGCCAGCTATGTTCGGGGCCACTGGAAAATCGAGAGTATGCACTGGCTATTGGATGTTGTTTTCCGTGAAGACGCTAATAAAACTTTAAATAAACAGTTAGCCTTTAACCTGAATATTATCGACAAATTTTGTTTGAGTGTGTTAAGAAATCTTGATGTTGGTAAAGATATGAGTATGAGACGAAAGAAGTTCCATTTGAGTATGGTATTCGATAAATTTTTAAGAGTACTAATTTAAAAAAGATTCTAGCAGGGAATAAATCTACTAGAATCTTTCGTGCGTTTGTCGCCGTTTTTTAGAACTGATCGTCATTCATTTTCTCTGTTTTTCAACAAAAAAAAGAACGACAACCTAAGTCGCCGTCCTATCACTTGTTTTAGTTTGGATAGATGTAAGTAACAGTACCTTGTGCAGTTGTAGGGTCAAAGGTTCCACGGTAGTTTCCAATTTGTTGGATTCCGTTGTAGTTTGACTCGTAAACTTGGATAGCATTTTCAGATTCAACTGCTGTAACGTAGGCAACGTGTCCGTAACCACCGTCATTCCAAGATGCAACGGCACCAACTTGAGGCGTTGTACCAGTACGGAAACCTGCTGCAGCTGCAGATGCAGCCCAGTCACCACCGTTACCCCAGTAATCGCCAACCCAAGGCGCCATCACTTTAACACCCCAAGTACATTGACCAACAGGGTAGCTTCCTGAAGTGTTGTAGTTGTAAGTCGGTGTGATTGATCCTGTTTGAACTTCTTGAGCCGCTTGTTGAGCCGCAGCTTGCTCTGCTGCTTGACGCTCAGCCTCAGCTTGTTGGGCTGCAGCCTGTTCAGCCGCTTGACGCTCAGCTTCTGCTTGAGCAGCTGCTGCTTGCTCTGCCGCTACACGTTCTGCTTCAGCTTGTTGGGCTGCTTGGTCAGCTGCTGGAGCTGGATTTTCTTCAGCTTTTGGAGCTTCAGGAGTTGGAGTCTCAACAACTGGTGCTTCAGGAGTCGCTGGGGTGTCTGAGACTGGGGCTTCCGCTGCTGGAGCTGCTGCTACAGGTGCATCAACCGCTGGAGCTGCTGATTCGTTAGCCACAAGATTTGCCACAACTGGGGCTTCAACGAGTGGTGTCACAACTGGGGCTTCCGCTGCTGGTGTTTCAACTACAGGAGCTACTGGAGTCGCAACTGCTTCGAAGGCAAGTGGTGCAACTTCAGCAGCTGGAGCTGCAGCCTCAACCGCAACTGGTTGTGCATATACAGCAGCTTCACGTGGCCAAACTGCGTCTTGACGAACTTGCAAGCCAGTACGGAAATCGGAATCTTCAAGTGCATCAATCAACAATTGAGAGAACGCCGCGTTCTTTTCTGAAGGATTCTTTTCAGTTTCAACAACCGCTTCTTCTGCAAATTCTTCGAATGTATCTAAAACATTCCCATGAGTACCTGTTACACCGAAAACAGATGTAAGGTCATTCATTGTTGGAACAGTTGTTGTAGAAACTGCTTCCGCGATGATGTCACTTACTTGGTTATTTTGTAAAGATACTTCTTGTGTTTCAGCTGTAACCGCTTGAGCTTCTAAAGCGGATGCTCCCGCTACAGATCCAAGAACTGCAACTCCGGTAACCAATTTTTTCTTAGTTGTAAATGCCATATGTAAATTTCTCCTTTAAGTTGTTCGCTGATTAACGAAACAAGTAGCGAACCAATCTAGCTTAACTAGCTAAAAAAAGTATAGCAAAAATCCGACCGCCTGTCCGTTACGAAAAGATTACAAAAGATTAATAAACCGTGCCACTACTTGTCACTTGTTTCAATTGGATCTTCCAAAGCCTCTTCTTCTACAACTTCCACAGCCGTTTCTTCCACTACAGGTGCATTTAGAGGTGCATTTACAACTGCTTTTAAGGCTGTTAATTCAAAGGTCAAGTAGACACCGTCTACATCTAGCACCATCTTGTTGGCTTCACGGTCAATCTCATCGATGACCCCATATAACCCACCGATGGTAACAATTTCTGTCCCTTTAGCCAGACTAGCCATCTGTTCTTGGCGTTTCGCTTGTTGTTTTTTTTGCTGACGTTGCATAAAAAACAACATTCCTCCAAAGATCAATAGCATCCAAACAAATTGTAAATTCATAGTTGTCTCCTTTATTTCTATTCACTCTACTATATCAAATCATACCCCTAGTGACAAGGAAGAGAGTGGTCGGTCACATACAAAAACCGGCCCAAAGGGCCGGCGCTTCAACTCATTAAAGGGCTGAGATTTTTGCTTTCACATTTTCAAGGTTAAAGCCATATTCGTCAAGAACTTTTCCTGCTGGGGCAGATGCTCCAAAGGTATCAATGGCTAGAACATCTCCGTCGAGTCCAACATATTTATACCAAGACAGGCTTGCTCCCATTTCAACCGCTAGGCGTTTGCGAATGGCACTTGGTAAAACTTCTTCTTTGTAGGCTGCATCTTGTTGATCAAAGACGTCAGTGGACGGCATGCTGACCACGCGCACTTTGACTCCCTCAGCTTCCAATTCTTTGGCAGCTTTCACAGCCAATTCGACTTCAGAACCAGTTGCAATGACAATGCGGTCAAAATCTGCAGCCGTTTCATAAACCACGTAAGCACCACGCGCCACCTTGTCAAAGTCTGTCCCTTCTTGAACTTCCAAGTTTTGACGAGTCAAGACAAGGGCAGTTGGGGTCGATTCACTGGTAAGCGCTTGGTACCAAGCTGCTTGTGTCTCACGCGCATCCGCTGGACGGAAGACATTGAGGTTCGGCATGGCCCGCAAACCAGCCAAGTGCTCAATTGGTTCATGAGTTGGTCCATCTTCACCAACCGCGATAGAATCGTGGGTGAAGACATAAGTCACTGGAAGCCCCTGAAGAGCTGCCAAACGAATCGCTGCTTTGAGGTAGTCTGAGAAGACGAAGAAAGTTCCTCCGTAAACTCGAAGTCCACCATGCAAGCTCATACCGTTCAAGATCGTTCCCATAGCAAACTCACGGACACCAAATTGAATATTGCGGTTGAGACGATGAGCATCATCTTGCAAACCATCTGCTTTGATATAGGTCATATTGGAATGAGCCAAGTCTGCAGATCCTCCAAGGAAAGTTGGCAAGACTGCTGCTGCCGCATTCAGAGCATCTTGGCTGGAGTTCCGAGTAGCTTGGGAGAAGCCTGCTTCATGAACAGGGAAATCCTCTGGTTTGATGGTTACCGGATCACGACCTTCGATGATGGCAGTCACTTCATCTGCTAAGTCAGGATGAGCTGCTTTATAAGCTTCTACTAAAGTTTCCCATTCAGCGTAGGCTGCTTGTCCACGGTCCACGACATTCTCTTTAAAGTCTGCATAAACTTCTGCGGGTACCTCAAAGGCCTCATAGTCCCAGCCCAGAGCTGCACGCGTTGCCGCTGTTTCTTCAGCCCCTAAAGGTGCCCCGTGAACGGCATTGGTTCCTTGTTTATTTGGAGAACCATGTCCGATGACAGTCTTCACTTCGATCAAGGATGGTTTACCAGACTCTTTTGCCCGCGCAACGGCTGCTTGGATAGCTGCCACATCTGTTCCATCTTCAACCAAATCCGTATGCCAACCATAGGCTTGGTAACGGCCTTTCACATCTTCTGTGAAGGAATCTTTTGTTTCTCCATCTAAGTTGATGTCATTGGAGTCATAAAGAACAATCAACTTGTCTAGTTTTTGCAAACCTGCATAAGAAGCCGCTTCTGCGGAAACACCTTCCATCAAATCCCCATCACCAGCAATGACATAAGTATAGTGGTCGAAGATTGGGAAACCCTCACGGTTGTATTTGGCCGCCAAGAAGCGCTCTGCTTGAGCAAAACCAGTAGCCATGGAAATCCCTTGTCCAAGCGGTCCAGTCGTAGCATCTACACCAGCTGTGTGCCCATACTCTGGGTGACCCGGGGTCTTCGAACCCCATTGACGGAAATTCTTAATTTCTTCCATGCTGACATCTTCAAATCCTGAGAGATGAAGCAGAGCATATAAGAGCATCGAACCATGCCCAGCTGAAAGAATAAAGCGATCACGATTGATCCAATTTGGTTGCGCCGGATTCAAACGCATCTCTTTTGTGAATAGTTCATAAGCCATTGGAGCTGCGCCCATCACCACCCCTGGGTGACCTGACTTCGACTTTTCGATCGCATCAATTCCTAAAAAACGAATAGCATTAACGGATAATGTTGACATGTGTGTCCTCCTCTAATCGAGATCCTAAAGCAATTTTTACCAAATCCATTATATGAAAATTATCCGCATCTCGCAATGGATACGGATAATTCCCAACTATTATAGAAGCGCCTTAAATTGAATGTTGGAGTCTTCTAAGAAGTAATCATCAAATCCACGTGGGTGGTGATACTCGATCTTATCTTTATCCAATGGATAAGTGTATTTGCCGCCTACTTCCCAAATGAATGGGTGGAACTTGTAATCTAGACGCTCTTTACGCATTTTCCAAAGCTGGAGAATTTCATCGGTCGATGCCATAAAGTTAGACCAGATATCGTAGTGAACCGGAATAATAACCTCAGCTCCAAGATTTTCCGCCATCCGAAGAAGGTCGATTGAAGTCATTTTATCTTGGATTCCGATTGGGTTGTCGCCATAGTTGTTGATGGCTACATCAATCTTGAAGTCACGTCCATGTTTGGCAAAATAGTTAGAGAAATGAGAATCCGCACCATGGTAGATGGTTCCACCAGGAGTCTCAAAGACATAGTTGACCGCTTTACGGGCCATCAATTCATCCGTCACCGGAAGGCCTGCTAAGCTACCGCCATTTTCTTCGTAACCGTCAATCGGCAAGGTCACCAAACAAGTACGGTCGAAAGACTCAACAGCGTGGACTTTAATATCTTTGAACTCAAAGCTATCTCCTGGAGCAATGCGGATAATCCGGTCTGCAGGAACACCCCATTTTTCCCAAATATCACCAGACTCAACTGGACCTACAAATTTAACATGATCCAATTTTGGATTATTGATGATTGCAGCTGCAGTGTTAATATCCATGTGATCACTGTGCACATGAGATACCATGTAGTAATCCAATTCGTTGATTGCAAATGGATCAATCACCATTGGCTGAACACGCAAGTTTGGTTGCAATTTACGCACCCCTGCCATGTTGGCCATTTGGTGACCCCAGACCATATCTTTTACCTTCTTAGTCGATTTTCCACGAGAAGACCAAAGATCCATGACCACATTGGCACCACCAGGTGTTTTAATCCAAACACCACAGTTGCCCAACCACCACATCGCAAAGTTGCCTTCCGCAACCACTTCTTCTTCAATCTCTTCGTTCAACCATGTGCCCCACTCAGGGAATGTTGAAAGAATCCAAGACTCACGTGTAATGTCTTTTACATTCGCCATCGCTATATCCTCCGATTTCTTTTATACATCCAGTATAGCCCTAAAAACGGTTCCAAAAAAGCCCAAAAGGAACACAGAACTGTGTTCACTCTTGGACTGAATTTTTTTCACAAGGAGGGTGTCCAGACTAATGCGACTGCTCTAACGGACCCTTCCAAATCAATCAGGAAAAACCGGGAAGCTTACTTCTTCTAACCGATTCAAATCTTCCTCTAATTGCTTTAGGGTAGCTGGATATTCCAACGCTAATGAATCTGCATTTGGGAAATAATCCAACAAGGCCAGTAAATCTAATTCTCCTCCAAAGAAAGAAGCAACTTTAAGAAGCCCCCCTTCCTTTTTAACATTTTTACAGTGAAGATAGGTTGTTGTCTGACCTAAGACCTGAGCTGCTTCGACAGTTGACTCGCCTACAAAGGCCCAATTAGCTATATCAAAAACAAATGAGAGAGGAAGTCTGGCTTCTCCCACCAATTCCATCACTTTTTGGCAATTGGATAGAGTCGCTGCAAGAGGATCTTGGTTATTTTCAAGCCGAAGCTCCACCTCAGAAGAGAAAGTAGTTTCCCACTCTTCTAAAGTTTTACGAGAAATTTTGGAAGCATCTCCAATATTCAACTTCAAAAATGGAGCCCCTAGAATTTTTGCACTTTCGCAATACATAGAGAGTTCTGGATTTACCCTGTCCCCTTGAAGAAAATCAACATTGGCGCTGAAGAAAAGCGAGATTCCTAATTCATCCGCTCGTTCTCGGATTTCTACCAGTTCCTTATATCCTCCAGTCAAAAACTCACTACGTATTTCCAAACGGTTCAAATCCAATTCTTTGACCAAATCCAACAACTCAATCTGCCCAATTCCTTGCGATAATTTTTCAGAAAAGCAAATAGTATTTAAAATAACGTCTTGTCTCTTCATAAAGTTGCCCTTCTTAAAGCCACCAACTCTTTCCAAACAGGTTTCATTGCCAACATAACACGCTGATAAACTTTGTATTTTTCTAGATAGTGATCCTTATCCCCTGGCATAAATCGCTTCTCGATGGCGACCATATTTTCCATCGTTTCACTCAAGCTTGCATTGGTTACTGCTTGGTGACAGGCAATTGCTCCTCCTAAGCCACCTAATTCTTTGACCTTAGGAACCTCAACAGGAACTCCCAAGATATCCGCGAACATTTGCATCCAGGCGTCAGAATTCGTTCCTCCACCTGATAGACGTAATACGCTAGGTTCGTGATCCAAGGATTGAATCAACTGTTCCAAATGTTGTTTATGGGCAAAAACAATCCCTTCATAAACCGCTCGAATCATTTCCGATTTACTGGACTGGGTCGTTAATCCAAAGAAACAAGCTTCCGCCGGCTGCCCAACGTTGCTGCCGTATAGGAACGGACAATAGAGAATATTGGAAAAAGTAGCATCGGTTTCTTGAAGAAACACTTCAAGGGTGTCGTAGATAGACTCCTCCCTATCTTTCAGGTGTTGCATTTCTTCCATCATTAACATTTTCAAAATCGCATCTAGATTCCCCGCCGATGTCGGACTGCTTGCCTCAACTAAATATTCTCCAGTCGGAAAATAAGAATTCATAAGACCACTATCTATAGAAGCTGGGACCTTACTAGGATAAGTGTTAATATTCCAGGTTCCAGCTATAAGACTGAAGGTGTCCGAATCCAAAACACCCGACCCAAGGGCACAAGCATCAATATCAAACAGCCCTCCAACCACTGGAGTTCCCTCCAGCAAACCTGTCTGATAAGCTGCTTCTTGACTGACACCTCCCACAATTTGCTTATAATCTACCAAGGGAGGCAAAGCAGAATCCATTTCCACTATTCCGAAAAACTCCGTAATGGCCGGATCATAGGTCCCGGTTTGAAAATTAATCCAATGATTTCCGGAAGCATCTCCAATTTCTTGTTGAACCAAACCTGTTAGTTTAAATCTAACATAATCCTTGGCGGACAGGACTGCTCCAATTTGCTGATAGCAGTTTGGACGATGGTCCTTTAACCACCGCAACAGAACGGGTGCTTGTGGAGCAACGATATGCTGGTGCGTCAAATCCCAGATTTGACGCACTCGACTTTCAAACTTTTCAGCTAACTGACTAGCACGACTATCTGCAGATAAAATCCCTGAACAGAACTCTTGTTGCTGGTGATCCAACAGGTAAAGTCCCTTTCCATGACCAATGCAGGCAACAGCTTTAATAGCTGAAGCAGGTAGGCTTGAAAGACGAATACTCTCCCGAATCGTATGAGAAATAGCCTCCCAAGTTTCTCCTAAATCAACTTCATAGAAACCAGCTTCTACTTCTTGTCGTTTGGTAGCAAAGGAAGAACTTGAAATCTCCGTTCCCTGTTCATCAAAAATAATAGCCTTTGTACTTGTTCCACCGTAATCAATACTCAAATAGTAGTTCATCCTATCCCCTTTCTAAAGTCATAAGAGGCTGGAACCAACTAGGGCCAACCTCTCACATTACTTTACTAATACTCATTACATTTCAAAATCTGAATGTGTTAATCCTCTACGCCGAACCCTAGTTCTGCCTTCATCGGATTGCCTGTTCAGATTTCGAACTGTTTCGAGTATAAGTTACCCTTAGCGAATCATCGACAGCAGAACATCTTTGCCAAAACTTATAAATTCAAGTCTTTTGTGGCAGGATCCTGTGCTTGACGATTGGCTTCAACAGCAGTTGGTTTAAAATAAACTCTCTCTGCATTATTGTATAGGACATCTTCCAACTCTGCTTGCGTAAAGATATCCAGTTTTTCCAACCACGTTGCTAACTCTTCGTAAGTATTAAAGGTTGCCGACCACGGTGAATCTGTTCCCCAAATCAAGCGTTTAGCTCCCAAAACCTCTTTCGCAATCCGCACATTCGCTTCTGATTTCGGAAATGGAAAATCATCCGGACGATCAATGTCTTGAATAGCTGAGAGGTCAGTATAGATGTTCTCAAAATCCTTCCACATGGATAACTCAGCTCGTAAACGGTTTGGAGTATCTGCATGTGGGAAGGACAGGTGACAAACTACAAAATCCAAACTTGGGTAAAGACTAGCTAAGTTAGCAATCGCATCCGGTTGGTGACTAATCTGATCAAAATTTCCATAATCAACTGTCACTACAAAACCTGGATAATCTAGGAGATAGGACAAAATAAGACTTACATGGGGATCTGTGTCTAAGCGGAATGGTGTTTTTTGGCCACGGTAACCATGGATTCCTCCACCCTGACTGATTTCAAATTTAATCGCACGGAAGCCCAACTCCTCCACATGACGCTGGACAATAGTCATCGCATTTTCGGCATAAGGATCCACTGAGAAGGCTCCTGTAAAACGATCTGGATAACGTTTCATAGCTAGGTAAGTGTAATAGTTTTGATAGCCATTCAAATGACCTTGTAAAATCACGGCTTTTTCAACGTCATTTTCATCCATATATCTCAACAGAGACTCAGCGGAAAAATCTTTATCTCCATAGCCATCTTCAATCAACTTAATCAAGTCCCCATCATCCCAGATAGCATAACCATTTCCAAGTGCATTTAAACGCCCCTTGCCATTAAATCCTGAAATCGTATCCACAATATGTGCATGTCCATCAATTTTTTTCATAAGGTTTTCCTTTCGTTTAAAACGCTTACATTTTGAAGCAGCAATTCTTTAACATCTAAATATACTATTCCTCTGAGATGAAAATTTTCTCAGTACTTCCATCAAAACCACTATTTTTACCTGCCATTACACGGAGATAATCGTAGATGCTTTCCCGCTTGGTACGCAAAAGGAAGAGGAAGGCTAGATAAATAATGACTGTTAAGCCAATCAAAAGAGGATTACCAGAAATCCAGGCAAAGAAAACGACTGCTGTTAACGGATGTGCCAACAAGTTAAAACTCATAATCAACACAACTCCTTGCGGAAGAACTGATCCATACTGCTGAACAGCTTCAGTATAGATTGGACCAAGGGCACTGGCTGCGTAGAGACCAAGGGAGAACCAAATAATTCCGTTCAGAATAGCTTTCAGAATATTCCCTTTAGACACTGCAATCATAGCCTCAATCATAAATGGAATAGCAATTAAATCAACAACTGGTAAAGCGCGATTCCCTGGAAGCAACAAGGCTACCAATACCATAATGGGAACTAAGATCAAGCCGGCAATAATGGTAGCTGGTTCTCCGAACCCTACCCCATCATCCACTGCAATGAACCAACGTTTTTTGTCTGCAAGAGCTTCTTCTGATTCGCTCTCTTTCTTTTTATTTTTTTCAACAGCTTCCGCAAGAGGACCAAAGGCGCTAGCAAAAACTCCTGTAATAAGCGGGAACACTGTCATAACAGCAGCGAGAGACATTGCAAAACCGAGGATTCCGCCCCAAGCATCGAGACTGGACAACTCTTTCAAACTTCCCAAAATACCGATAATCAAACCAAGGATAAATCCCAGGGTCATAGGTTCCCCAAAAATACCCAATTTTGTTTTCAGAGATTCCGGATTTAGCTTAACCTTGTTCACACCAAGCAAATTCCAAAGTGGATCTAGAATGAGGGCAGGAACTAACGTTTCAATGTTATGAATGGAGTTAATTGTCGCATTTTTAACACCATAGTATTCAGACCAACGATCAGCAACAACTTCTGACATAATCAAGGAATAGAGCAGAACAAAAACCATAAAGGCAAAGGAAAGGGCAAAATTTCCAGTAGCTGCATAGGCCATGGTTCCCCAAATCATGTACCCAAAGTTATTCCAAAGGTTAGAAGGCACGAAAACTCTGGTAATTCCCACTAAGAAAAGAACCAACTCAATCAAAAGACCAAAGACAAAGAAGGAAAGACCTATGGATGAGGAGAAAGCTGTTAGGGAACCTGTTTGCCATCCAATATCGACAATCGGAAGATTCAAACCTGCCGTCTCAACCATCTGCTGGATGTATTTGGTCACTAAAGGAGTAAAAGAAGAGATAACCCATCCAAATCCTGTCAAACCAACTCCAGCCCTGAGAGCACTAAAGAAGGCTCTCTTGGGACTGACTTTTAAAAATAAACTGACGATAAAAATCATCACCGGAACCACAATCGTGGCTCCAAATACATTAAAGAAATTTTGTAAGGCTGCTAACATCGCGCACCTCCTTAGTTATTAACCACATTCACTGGTTTTCCAGCAAAATAAGAAATAATATTTTCGGCTGCTTCTTCTGCCAAGGTTCGACGACCTTCAATGGTTCCAGTTCCCGCATGCGGGGCCATGATAACATTATCAAGAGCTCGAAGTTCTTCAGAAACGGCTGGTTCAAACTCAAAGACATCTAAACCAGCTCCAGCAATTTCTCCCGTTTGCAAAGCCTCAATCAGATCTGCTTCAGAAACAATCGGACCCCGAGCCGCATTAATCAAGTAACTCCGGTTCTTCATTCTCTTAAACACATCACGGTTGAATTTGTGTTTTGTAGATGGAAGAGACGGTGCGTGAATGGTCATCACATCTGCCCTTTCCACAAGTTCATCAAATGAAACATAGGTTACACCCAACTCAACCTCACGTTCCTCAGGAAGTCGATAAACATCATGGTAGAGAATCTTCATTCCAAAAGCCTTGGCAAAGCCAGCAACGGTTGAACCAATCCGACCCATACCATAAATTCCCAAGGTAGCTCCTTCAAGTGTCAGTCCTTGGTACTGACGTTCACTCGGATCAATCCAATCTCCTCGGCGGACCACTTGATCATAGAAGGCCAGACGCTTGGTTGCTGCTAACAGAAGACTAAAAGTCATCTCAGCTGTTGGAACTCGCACCGCCTGGGGTGAGTTCGAAACAGTAATCCCCTTACTCTTAGCATATTCAATATCCACGTGATCAAAGCCCACAGCATTCAAAGAGATAATTTTCAAATTCTTTCCAGCATCCAGCATCTCTTGATCACCCTTTTGGCCCATCAAAAGCCAGGCATCATATTCTCCTAGATGCTCTAAGACATATTCTCGTGTAAAAGCTTCTCCATCCGAATAAGTAACTTCAAACGCCTCCATTAATTTGGTCAAACCCTCTTTGGGTACGATACCTGTCACTAACACTTTTTTCTTCGCCATCTTTATCCTCCTAAAGATAATTGATACAATCCAACTTCGTGACTGCCATTATTGGCAGAAAATAGATAGGCTTTTCCATTTTTTTCAAAAGCCAAACAATTACTGGACGCTGCTCCTGCTTCAATAAGGATTTCTCGATAAGCTCCATCTTTAACATTCAAAGCAAAAAGGTCTTTCTGCCCATCACGATAACCAAAAATCAAAAAGTCTTGGCCTAAAAGCCTACCAGCCCAAATAGCGTGACCAAAGGGGGTTGGCTCTTTATAAGCATAAATTTCTTGAGTGAAGTCTTCTGTTAAAATCCGAAAACGATCTCCATGAAAACCCTGAATCAAAGCGTTCTCTAACTGCCCATCGCCATCCAAATCAAGCTGAACAATATCACTGGTTTCCTCCTCGAATAACTGAGTCAAAAGCCAATCGCCTGTTTCACTGTAATCCGGAAAATCTAGACGGAAGATTCCTTCTACTCCCGTAATCAGAGAGTAGCTTCCACCTTCAGGTCTATAATAACCATGATTCTTCTTGAGACGCAGTGGTAAGCTTCGAATTCCAGCTATAGACCTAGAGGTTTTATCAAAGCGCCCAACAAATATCTTGCCATCATCCGACCAGTCCTCTACAAATGCTTTTGAATTGGCGATGGTACACCCAACAAACAATATTTCACCTGATTGAGCTGGAATAAGATCAAAACGATGAAGATAAGGAAAAGTCATGACCTCTTCCACTCGCCACTGCCCATCACCTAGAAAATGGCCATGAACAATGCGGCAATCTTTCGCATCAAAGCCTGGGTAGAAACGCTGAGTCGCCAAGAAATCCATAGAACCTGGGACTTGGATAATGGACATGGTACCCCCGACTTCTGACCAAACCAGAGACTTGCTAAAACGATTGTTCACATCGTAGGCAAAACAAGCTTTCTCTACTTCCGAAGCCACCAAAAGATAATCCTGGTCTTCCTGATACAATCGAGCAACAGCATAACAAGACTCCAGCCGATCCTCAAGAATTTTTGTAAAATCCATCTGAACTCCCTTCTAGTGAAACGGTTAACTAATCGACTAAAATTTTTATCGTCAAAACGAATTTTGACGATTACGTAAAGATAGATGGCATCTAGTTAACCGATTCACTTATCTTATACTCTTATCATACACTTTATCCCACAAAAAGGCAAGCGCTTTCATCGGATTTTTGTTATTTTTTAAAAATCTGTATAAACGCTTGTGCTAATAAAAAATGTCGATTAATGTCGTGGTCTGTAGTCCGTCTTATCCTCTTCTGTAATTTCGCGCAGGACTCGACATGGAACACCAGCAGCAACACTATTAGACGGAATGTCTTGAGTTACTACGCTACCAGAACCTATGATTACATTATCCCCAATTGTGACACCTGGATTGATTTGAACTCCTCCACCAATCCATACATCATTTCCAATTTTAATAGGCTTAGCATAACAGGCACCTTCGAAACGTTCTTGAGGGTCAAAAGCATGATTAGATGTGTAAAGTCCCACACGAGGTCCTATTAGAACCCGATTCCCAATCGTTATTCCCCCACCATCCAACATGACACAATCAAAATTCGCATAAAAATGATCTCCGAGACTAATCTGATCTCCAAATTCACAACGAAAATTGGGTTCAAAAAAAGCTCCCGTTCCAACATTTTTTAACAACTTGGATAAAATTGCCTCTCGTTCAGATGCTGATTTACCATAGCTAGCGTTATACTCATTGGTAAGTCTCACGGCCTTGGCTCTTGCTTCTATTAACTCGGGCGTTAAGTCATCATAGATAACCCCTGATAACATTTCTTTCCTTTGTTCTTCTAAGTTCATATCTTGCCTCCCCTTAAAAAGATTTTCTTAAAATCAACTCACTTGGAACCACCAATCTCTGCGGCCCCTTGTTTTGTTCTTCTCCATGTAATTTTCGCAAGAGGTGAGCAGCAGCTACTCTACCAATCCGATAAGAATCTTGTCGAACACAGGAGATACTTGGATTCAAAACCTGCATCCAATCCAGATCCTCGTAGGATCCTAGACCAAAATCTCGAGGATACTGATAGGAACTTCCATTAATAATTTTCATAAAATCCAATAAAACAGGACCATTCATGGTAAAAAAACCCAAACCTTTTTGAGCCGATGCTAATAAATTTAAAATCCTATCTTGACTATCTTCCTCTCCCAAAATGAGTAATCGCGATGGTTCAGCTCCAATTTCCTCACAAAAACCCTGATAGCGTTTTTCCCGAGTAGAAATTCCTTCAATAGGATAGGTCACAAAATAAAGATCCTGATAACCTGCTGCTTTCATATTCGCTAAAAACTCTCGAGTTGACTCAATATTGTTGGATACCACCGTATCTAAAAACATATCTTGCGATTCACGGTCTATCATTACTGTTTTCTTTGGATCCAACTGCCTCAAACTTGGTAGATTGGCATCTATTGGGTCCAACAAAATACCGGATACATTTTGCTGGAGCAGACGATGGATATTCTCTGCTTCAATATCCGGATGATCATCCGAATTTGTAAAAAGGACACTATATCCATTCTCTTGACACTGGTCATGAATCCCTTTCATCACAGACGAAATAAAGGGATTGGTAATATCAGCAATAACAACACCGATACTCTTCGTATCTTTAGTCGCCAGACTTTGAGCGATTTTATTCGGTTGATAGCCTGTTTCCTCTATCACTTGGCGAATTTTCTCTTGTGTGGCCAAGGACATTTTGGAACGGTTGCCATTCAAATAATAGGAAACCGTGGCTTTGGACACACCCACCATATTTGCAATGTCTTTGATTGTTACCTTGCCCATGCAACTACCTCCCGAAATCAACTATTCCATACTATCATAGCACGTTTTTGAGAAGCCAGTGGAGGAAAATCACAGGAAATACCGAAAAACAACGGTGCCTATTCCACACGTCCAAGAGAATCTGTGAAAACTATGGTTATACGAGATTTCAAAAAAGCTAGATCTGAATCAATCCCGTCAACCTCCAACATAAATCAAAAAGGTGGGGAACTATTGCCCCAGCCTCTTTTCTGATTTCTGATTTTTCAGTTGTTTTTCGATTGACTCAAATGCATCCGCTGACCGTAGAGTTTTTCAATGCGGTAACGGAGGGTTTTCCTGTCATCCGGGGAGGGTACGTAGGGTGTCAGCAGTTTTTCCAATTGCTGGCGGAGTTCTACTCCCGAAGAGAAACCACCTGGTTCCTGGATGAATTGTTGGATGCGATGGATATCACGGGATTCCAGAATTGGAGAGACTTGCAGGGTTGGTGCATTAACTTCGAAGCCATCACTAGTGGTGATGACTAAATCAACCTCGATGAGATCTTCTACACTCCTGTATTGTTCGGTGGTAAAGACTGCATGAATCATTTCGTTTGGTAAATGGTACTGAATCTGTTTCAGTAACATCTTTTGAATCGCCACTCCTTCGTCAGATACCAGATAGATGTGGAGGATTTCCTGGCCCTTATCCAGAGGAGTTTTGAGGGAGCCTCCCATTTGAATACTGAGGTCAGCGATGTCATCCTCGGTTAAGTGAACATCCCAGGCATCTTCCAAAATTTTTGAAGTAACCCGACAGTAAGCGAAGAGATCCGGGTACTTGCATTTGATCTGCTCCAACAAGGGATTCTTGCTGAAAATGCCATAGCGTTTGCGGAACAACAAGGCTTTAAAGTGCATGGTCAGCTGGTTAAGGAGTTCTTCCGGTTTGCCGACGATATACTTAGATTGATTTTGAAAATACCAAATATAATGTTCCAAAGTCGTTCGCAAGTCTTCGAAGTCCTCACTGGTTGCATGTAAATCAGTATCCTTACGATAGGACAGCAGAAGGATGGTTAAAACCTCCAATTCAATACAGTCCAACTGAATATTCTTTTCTTCGGCCAAGCAGGACGCCAAGTGTTGAGCAGCCTTGTATTCTACGCGTTCACGGACCTGGGCAAAATCCGCTTGCAAAAGCTCTTTTTGATCCGTATCCAAGTTCATGTTGCGATAGGCTTGCAAGAGACAAGGAAGAATTTGTGTCAGAGATGTCAGCTCTTGGCGATTAATCCGCTTGCCGACAATTTTTTCCAAATGCGTCCATTCCTGTCTAGCAATTTCCTCAAAGTCATTCAATAGGTCTACTAAGTTTAATTTTTCTTTTAAAATCGAAAGAAAAGGCGCAGCTCCATCCGAAAAAACACTATAGAGCAAATGGTAAATATATTGCACCTTGGCGAAAGGTTCAGCTCGCAGAACGTACCCTTGGGCTTTGGTCGTCATCAAGGTTAGTTGGAACTGATCCAACCGAAGAAGGCGGCGCATTTCACTAAGGTCGCTGAGAACGGTGTTACGAGACACTTCAATCAGCTGCTGCATCTTCTCAATGGTCACGCGCTCAGTGGAAATAGCAATGTAAAGGGTCAGGAGCTGAATCCGTTCCTGACTATTCAAAACATAAGAATAGGAATCAATACGATCCAGCAAATGTTGGCAAGCGTCCTTCTGCTCTTGATTTAAAAGTAAACCAATCCGTGAACGGGGAACCAAGGGAGTGGTGTGATCTGGCAAAGCCTCATTGATTTTATCTAGATGGTAGTAGATTTTTCGTCGAGACTGCCCCAGATGCTTGGCAATATCTGAAATCGTTTCCGGTGTTGTTAGATGCAACAGATGCTGTAAGAGGGCACTACTACTTTTATCGATGGCCATGGCTTCAATTTCCTCCAATTTCTTCACTGGTCACCAACCATAGAACCAGTCTCTAACAATATGATTCCCGTTCCAACCACCAAAGAAAGAACCACGATATTCATACAACTTTTATAGTCTTTTAGTTTGCTTTTAGTACAAGGCAGCGAGTCGCAGACAGTACTGAAGTACGGCAAGACGAGCTAACACAGTAATAAAAGATAAACTAAAAGAGTATATAAAACTTATATGAAGTATTCTACCACTCTTGGAAAGGGATTTCAAAAAAATTGAACGGGATCAGGACCCTTGTCCCAATCCCGCTTTCATCTATTTCATGTCAATTTCTTAATGAGATTGGTCCTTCTGACCATAGTAGGCATTGGGACCATGTTTGCGAAGATAGTGTTTGTCCATCAAGAACTGAGGTGCTTCCTCAACTTTAGGATTTATCGTCTCCGTAAAGCGCGCCATTTTCGCAACTTCTTCTAGAACGACACTATGATAAACCGCTTCCTCAGGCGATTTGCCCCAAGTGAACGGACCATGATTGCGGACCACAATCCCCGGAACCGCCATCGGATCCAATTCACGCTCCCGGAAGGTCTCAATAATAACCGTTCCAGTTTCCATTTCATAGGCCCGATTGATTTCATCCTCTGTGAGCGAACGCGCTGCTGGAATTGGCCCATAGAAGTAATCGGCATGAGTTGTTCCATAAAAAGGAATGTCACGGCCAGCCTGGGCCCAGCCAACAGCTTCTGTCGAGTGTGTATGAACCACCCCACCGATTGCTGGGAAGGCCTTATAGAGTTCAACGTGGGTGGCTAGGTCAGAAGAAGGGTTTAAATCACCTTCGACAACCTTACCATCTAAATCAGTGACCACCATGTTTTCGGGTGACAACAAATCATAGTCGACACCACTTGGCTTGATCACAATCAACCCTGCCTCACGGTCAATCGCCGAAACGTTTCCCCAGGTAAATTTAACCAAACCATGCTTAGGCAGGGCAATATTCGCCTCATACACCCGTTGTCGTAATTCTGGTAATAACATTAAAGACCTGCTTTCTCAATTAATGGGTATAGGAAGGCTTGAGCTTCTTGAATCGCAGCCCTAGTCTCCTCTACTGTCTCACAATTCTCGGACCACATTTCAATCAGGAATGGACCTTGGTAATTGGTATCTTTTAGAACACGGAAGACTTCCTCCCAGTCCACACAACCTTGACCAAAAGGAACATCACGGAATTGCCCCTTACTTGTCTCTGTTACTGGATAGGTGTCCTTCAAATGAAGCGCAGCAATCGAGTTATGTCCCAAGAGGAACTCTGAATACAGGTCATTGTGCCAAGCTGATACATTCCCTGTGTCTGGATAAACAAAGAGGTAGGGAGAATTGATTTCCTTTTCAATCGCCAAGTACTTCTCAATACTGTTAATAAATGGATCATCCATAATCTCAATGGCCAACATCACTTGAGCTTGTTCGGCCCAAGTACAAGCCTGGCGAAGGTTTTTCAAGAAACGTCTCCGAGTTTCTGGCGATTTTTCTTCGTAATAAACGTCATAGCCTGCTAGCTGAATGACCCGAACACCTAAATCTTGAGCCAATTCGATACAAGCCTGCATGGTTTCCAAGGACTTCGCCTCCAGTACAGGATCATTAGACCCCAGAGGGTAACGACGGTGACCTGAGAAGCAGATGGTCGGAATCCGAATCCCAGTTTCATAAATGGCCTTCACCACTTCCAAACGCTCTTCCTTGCTCCAGTCTAAGCGAGCTAGGCGGTCATCCGATTCGTCCACAGACATTTCCACAAAGTTAAAACCAAGTTCCTTGGCAAATTCCAAACGTTCCTTCCAAGTAAAGTGCTTCGGTGTTGCTTTTTCATAAATACCGATTGGACGTGTCATAACTTACCCCCAAATCCGACGAATTTCATCCTTAAATTCACGCGCCGCTTGAGCAGGATTCGCAGCCTCTGTAATTCCACGACCAGCGATGAAGGTGTAGACATCAATTCCTTCAAAGAGTTTCAAGGTATCGACATCCAAGCCACCTGTCACAGAAACTCGGAAGCCCATGTCGATCAATTTCTTAACCTTGGTCAAATCCTTCTCACCCCAAGTTTCCCCAGCAAGAAGGGCATCACGAGATTGGTGATAAATTGCTTGAGAAATGCCTGCATCAAGCCAAAGTTGTGCCTGCTCATAGGTCCAATCACCATACAGTTCAATTTGGATTTCACCCTTGTCCCCACGAACCTCTTTGATCGCTTTCAAAGCGGCTTCCATCGTTGGAATCGTTGCGCTACAGATACAAGTCATCCAGTCCGCACCGCGTTTAGCATTGTTGGCTGCCACAGTTCCTCCAGCATCCGCACATTTTGTATCCGCAACAATAACTTTATCAGGGAATAAATTGCGCAGCACTTCTACCAATTCACTTCCAACCTGCAACAAACAGACCGTTCCAGCTTCAATAATATCGACTTCATGACCAACAGAAACAGCGGCTTTAATAGCTCCTTGCAAGTCTGAGTGGTCCAAGGCAACTTGTAAATTTGGAATTTGTGTCATTTCTCTCTCCTTTTATTCCTTTATTTCAACAGTGACATTTGGTCTCTTAGCTATTCAAGTCCAGACCTTCCAGATAAGGACTATTTTTAGATTCGTCAATCATCGCTAGAACATCTTCTGGGCTTTGGCAGTTGCTCAAACGTTCAATGGAATTTTCCAATTCAAAGAGGGCAATGATTTGTGGGATTGCCACGCTGGTATGGATTTCAGAACTTGTTGCAGCCAAGGCCAAGAGCACTTGCACTTCTTTGCCATCTGAGAAAGTAACGGGCTCTGTCAAGGTAATCAACGAGAAGGAATCCCGATTGACACCAGCTTCTGGACGCGCGTGCGGCATAGCCATCCCTGGCATCAAAATATAGTAGGGACCATATTCTTCTGTGGATTCAATAATGGCATGGTAATATTCTTCCTTAACCGCCCCACTCTCAATCAACGGATCAATCGAAAGACGAACAGCTTCTTGCCAAGTATTGGCACTCAAACCGAGGCGAATGGAATTGTTTTCTGTCAAAGCTTGTGTTAGGTTCATGCTGGTACCTCCTACTATAAAAGAGGGAGCAGGAGAATTCTCCGTGCTCCCTTTGTGTAACTGTGATTAAAGAACTTGTGACAATTTTTCTTTAATTTCTGCGTCATCCATTAGGTTATCCAAGCCGATAATGTGGCCATTCGTACGTCCTTCCAACTCATTTACCAAGTGGATAGAAGCAATTACAATGTCATAACCAGATGCCAACCCTTTTGCCTCACCAACACTACAAGAGTTCACAGTGAAGTCTGATTGACCAAGACCACGAAGGGCATTTTCAACCTTCATTTTAATAACCATGCTGGATCCCATACCGTTTCCGCAAGCTGTTAATACTTTAACCATAATGATTCTCCTTTATTTTTTAATCTTCTGAAGGAATTTGACCTGCATAATACGCTTCTTTATCTTTCGCTTTCGCAAATTGCAATTGAGGAATGATCAAGAAGAAGAGGCAGACCAAGGCAAAACCGATAATACCGAGATATTTGAACATGTAAGCGAATGGTACCCATGGAATATCAAAGTCGATGTTTCCGTGGTATCCACCATAAGACGCCAATCCGAGAAGGGAAACCGCAATCGCTCCAACCGCAACCTGGATAATACCAGAGATGAAGGAAAGAGTGAGGGCTGCCTTCCAACCACCACGCTTATCTGCATAAACTGCAATGGCTGCGTTGTCGAAGAAGACCGGTACAAAACCTGTGATAATCAAGACTGGGTTCTTGAAGACAATCAAGAGGACAATGGTTACCAATTGACCAAGGAGACCAAAGGCAAATCCTGAAAGCACTGCATTTGGAGATCCAAATCCATAAGAAGCTGCAACGTCGACCGCTGGGAAGGAACCTGGCAATAGTTTGCTTGAGATACCTTGGAAGGCATTGGTCAACTCCGATACGAACATCCGTACACCCTGCATCAAGATGAAGAGGTAAACAGAGAAGGTAAAGGCAGTCTGAATAATGTACATGAAGAAGGATTGCTTCTCAGCTACATAGACAGTACCAGAAGTGATGACTTCCGCATTGGACATGATTTCTGGACCCAAGACTGCAAGAATAGCGCCAAAGAAGACCAACATCAACGTCGCAGAGGCTACTACGGTATCGTGGAAAATGGAGAGGAATTTAGGCAACTTCAAGTTGTCCAAGTTCTCTTCTTTCTTCCCGAAGAAAGGAGCTACCTTATCCACAAACCAAATCGCAAATTGTTGTTGGTGACCGATGGCAAATCCTCCACCGCCAGTCAAACGTTGAGTGGCTTCAACCGTCATATTTGAGCTAACTGCCCAATAGAGACCACAAATCACACCGATAGCCAAGACACCCCAGCTGTTGCGCAATTGCGGAACCAAGAGTAGAACAATCAAGGAAATGGTAGCCGCTTGTTGCACCATGATGTGCCCTGTGATGAACAAAGTCCGCACTTTGGTAATCTTCCGAAGAGCTACCAAGAGGATATTAACTCCGAACCCAATCAAAAGCGCTGTTGTAGCTGCTCCGACAAAGTCCGGGAAGTCTTCCGCAATTTTTGTATTGGCTGCGGTCAAACCAAAGTAAGGATCAATAACCGCCGCACCAATCTGGAACTTATAGTTCAAAGCTGCCAAGATAGGACGGAAGGTTGTAACCAGACCACCAGCGCCGACGTTCAAAATCATGTAGCCGACCGTGGCCTTAACGAAACCTGCAAAAACCTCATGGCCTGGTTTCTTCAAAAGGGCATATCCTACTAAAACGAGGAGACCTACGAAGAAGGCCGGATTTTGCAGAATGTTCTGCGAGAACCAATTGAGAATATTAATAATGATATTCATCTTACGACTCCTTTCCTAATTGTTCTGCCGTAATTAAAGTATACGCTTACATTTTCAATCAAAAAAGACCAAGAGTTACACAGACAAGTGTTCACTCTTGGATTGAAAAGCAATGAGCACTCCTCCCCTCACAGGAGATAGGCCATTTTTTTAGGAAACATTCTTTTGGTAAAAATGAAAACTTTGCTATACTAAACTTAGGTTTTACACAAAACGAAAAAGACTATTTAGGAGAACATTATGGATCAGAAACCCGAATCCCATGTTTTAGGGATTATTGCACTAACCCTAGCGGTCCTCGCCTTACTGGGCTCATGGGTTCCTTTTTTAAATTACATTTCTTGTATCCTCGCCCTTATTGCTCTGGTTCTTGGAATCATTGAACTGTATAACAACTGGAAAAACAAGAAGGCTTTGGGCATCGTAAGTACTGCCTTAGCGGTGTCAGCCATCGGTATTTTTTTGATGACACAATCGGTTTATGAGGCAATCGTAAAAGAAATCTACACAAACTATGAGACTTATCTAGAAGATGACGAGGCTTATACAGAATCCGAATTCATATGGACCCAAAAAGATTATGATGACCTTGTTCTCGGAGATGGTGCTACGGGAGCTGGTGGAACCAATCTAAAAGATGTCATCTCTCGCTTTGGCGAACCAACTTCAACCAGTGACGGCACCGCCGAAACTGACACCCAAAGATTCCAAACGAAAACGGCTTACTACGAGAGCAGCCTATACGATGATTACCGATCCGTAACCTTGACCTTTGTCAAACAAGAAAACGGGGACTGGCTCTTGGTCTTTAAATCTGCAACCGACCTAGACACTCATCCGGAAGAAGCTGAACAAGAAACGGTGACCTGATATCATAAGAAAAAAGAGGCTGGAAACTGATTCCAACCTCTTTTTTTGAATTCTTTTACTATACTATTGAAAAGCTTAGTATGTTTGAAATGCAATGAGTCTAAAAGAGTATTAAGAGTATACAAGATGACCAATCTTTTCAAGACACACAAAAAGAGCACACAATCTACATCGCTTAGGGCTGCTGGATTCCTCCCCTGACCCGCTTCACGCAAGACTGTTGCTCCACTAAGTATTATACCACAATTTTGCTTTTTGTCGACTATTTTTCTTCCTTTAGTCTTAAATCCCCAGGCTAACGACGATAATAGATGTTTTCTTCCATCTCTGCCTGCGGCGCTGCGTATTGCGGCATCAGATAAATCCGATCTTGGCTTTTGTCAGACTCATACGATTGAGCTGGGGTGTTCAGAGCTTGGCCGGCTGGAACAAAAACAAATACCGGTGGACTGGACTGTCCTTCCGCAATGCTCCAGGCTATATCCCCATTCACTTCTCTAAATCTCGCTGCAGTATAGGTCTGTCCATTCATGAGGATTTTGTTACCAGAAAGTTCAAAGCTATTTCCACTTACGCTCATCCAGCTTCCTTGGATACTGGAGAAGTCCCCAGCTGCAATGGCTTCCTTGTCACCAGATGATTTTTGACTTGTGGTGGAACTCTCTGGACTCGCTTTGGTATCTGTTAGCTGCACCCAATTGAGGTTTTCAAGAGGGACTTCATTCTCCAGACGAAACATTTCTAGGGCCTGGTCTTGTCCATTCTGGAATTCTTTCTCCTCGACGAATTGTGCTGTTCCCCCCTTAGCAGAAAGCTGATAGTGTTGAACCTTTCCCTTACTACCATTCAAACGATAGGCAAGGATCTGACCACCCTCAAAGACTTGAATACTTTCTGCCGACTCTGGCAGGAGGGAGGTCGGTTGACCATTATTGAGATAATAGAGATCCATTACCCGAACCGATCCATCCCCGTGTTTCGAGCCAAGCAAGAGTTCAGGCTGACCATTTTGGTCAATATCCACCATTGCATAGGACAGAGACTGATTAGAACCAAAGCCTGACAAGACATCCCATGTATCTTTCATTTCCTCCAACATCGGTTGATAGGCTTGCTGGGCAGCTTCTCCTGAGTCAGCCTGACTAGACGAATTGGAACTAGCCACCTTTTCGATGAGTTCCTGCCCCTTTTCACGCACAGTTGTTTCAAGGCTGCAGGCAGTCAGGAGACTGGTTGCCAGGAGTACGCCAACTAGAAATTTCTTTTTCATAAAACGCCTTTCATTCAGAAATAAGACTGGAGAAAGTTCCAGCCTTATTTTTCATTTTTTCCTTCTTTCGCGGAAAAAGCGCTGCATAATCCCTGCACACTCTTCTTCCAAAATCCCGACCTCAACCTCTACTCGATGATTGAGGCGGCTATCTTCGAGAATGTTATAGAGACTACCAGCAGCTCCGAATTTAGGATTGGTTGCCCCATAAACAACTTGCGGAATTCGAGCCAAGCCAATGGCACCGCTACACATGACGCAGGGCTCGATGGTCACAAATAACGTTGTATCCAAAAGGCGCCAATGCCCCTCATGGGCATTGGCAGCTTCAATTGCCATAATTTCTGCATGAAGAACGGCACGATTCAGAGTCTCACGCGCATTGTGGCCACGTCCGATAATCTGACCGTCTTTTACTAGAACACAACCGATGGGAATTTCCTCCAAGGCCAATGCCTTTTCTGCTTCCGCCAGAGCTTCACGCATGAAGGCTTCTTTTTCTTCTAGACTATAGTCCATCGAGGTTGCTCCTATTGACTCCAAACACTTTCTAAAATGTTGGTTTGTTCCCGACCTGGACCAACAGAGAAGGTTGAAATCCGAACACCCACCAATTCTGAAATCCGACGAACATAGTTACGAGCATTTTCTGGCAATTCTTCCAAGCTGCGAACGCCTGTGATGTCTTCAGACCAACCTGGCATTTCTTCATAGATTGGACGGCAACGTTTGAGCTGTTCCAAGCTAGCTGGGTAGTAATCAATGCGCTCACCATCAAGATCATAAGCCACACAAATTTTCACGGTGTCAAAGCCGCTGAGGACATCGATGGAATTAAGGGAAAGGTTTGTGATCCCTGAAACACGACGGGAATGACGCATCACAACTGAGTCAAACCAACCAACACGACGTGGACGACCTGTAGTTGTTCCGTATTCATGACCGACCTCACGAATGCGATCACCGACTTCATCAAATAATTCTGTTGGGAATGGACCATCTCCAACTCGTGATGTATAGGCCTTGCAGACACCTACTACCTTGTCAATCTTACTTGGACCAACTCCTGATCCGATGGTAACCCCACCAGCGACTGGGTTGGAAGAGGTTACAAATGGGTAGGTTCCTTGGTCAATGTCCAACATAACGCCTTGTGCACCTTCAAAGAGAACCCGTTTCCCTTGATCTAAGGCGTCATTCAAGATAACAGAAGTGTCTGTAACATACTTCTTGATTTCCTGTCCGTAGGCATAATATTCTTCAAAGATTTCCTCAAAATCTAAAGCCTCAGCGCCATATAACTTTTCAAAAATTCGATTTTTCTCAGCAAGGTTGATTTGCAGGCGTTCCTTGAAAATATCTCGATCTAGGAGGTCTGCAATCCGGATTCCAACCCGTGCCGCTTTGTCCATATAAGCAGGGCCAATTCCTTTAATCGTAGTCCCGATTTTATTTTCGCCTTTAGCATCTTCTTGCAGTTGATCCAAACAGATGTGGTAAGGCAAGATTACATGTGCCCGATCAGAAATACGAAGGTTATCGGTTGAAACTCCTTCTTCTGCTAGGTACTGCAATTCTTTCACCAAGGACTTGGGATTAACCACCATCCCATTTCCGATCACAGAAATCTTCTCAGGGAAGAAAATTCCTGACGGGATTAAATGCAATTTGTATTTCTTTCCATCAATCACAATGGTGTGCCCAGCATTGTCACCACCTTGATAGCGGGCGATTACTTCCGCATTCGCAGATAAAAAGTCCGTAATCTTCCCTTTTCCTTCATCACCCCATTGGGTTCCCACAACAACAACTGAAGTCATTTCTCGTCTCCTGCTCTTTTTCGAGTGGTCGGGACAAAAAGTCTCAACCTTCCTAACTTAACTAGTAAAATCACTCTGAGTCCGTCTACTTGTGTCCACTTCTATTCCTTGTTCGCTTTTTGGACTATAAATCCGATTTAAACATGTTTTCACAAGCATATCCACGAACAAAACTCTGTTCGGACACACTCTAAGAAGTTTTTACGTCCTATTATACCTAATTTTCGGAATTTTTTCAATTTTTATGCAGTCCTCTCAGACTTCCGTCGGAAGTTCCACCCATTTCCCCCACAAATCCCCTTTTTTTGCTAGAATATTCTTAGGAAGATAGAGGTTATATATGAACAGAAGAAAATCCTTTTTTCACAGTCGTTTTTATAATTCCAGTGCGATCACCATCCTACTCATCTTACTATTTCTTTTCTCGACCATGATAGATCCACTAGAAATTTTAATGCTGCCAAGTCTCCTCTTTATCGCTGCCCACCGTATTCATGTTTCTTCTAATAAAAAATTAAGAATAGAGTACCTGCGTCAGGATATCCAGAAGGTGGACCTCGATTTAAAACAGCTAGACTTTTTTCGAGACAAGGGCGATATCCAGGCCTACCAGGAATTGGCTGGTCCAACCTTGGAACGGTTGGAAACAATCCAAGCTGAGGCCATTGACCTACGCAAAAAACTAGGCCTCAAGCGCTACAATACCATTAGTAAAACCGCTACTAAAAACCAACAAAAAGTCAACTACCAACTCCAAGAATACAAACAACTAGACTATCAGGAACAACTTCGCCTCAAGGAGGCTTATGTGGAACCTATAGACGATAACCAATGGGAAGGTCCAATTCCTGAAGAAATTCGAGAAACCTATCTCAACATCCAAAAGGATCATCAGGAAATTATACGCAAAATCGAAAACTCCACTGGTGGCAACCAGCAAGAATTGATGGCTGTCCACCAAAGCCAGATGAAGAACTTCCAAGAAATCCTCAATGGTTACCTCAAGATTTACCAAGATCCAAAAGATTACTATCAGGCCCAACAACGCCTCAAGAAGGCACAAGTGGCTATGGAACAGTTCGACCTACTCTTGGACGAAACCCTTAAACAATTAAACGAAACCGACATGCGGGACTTCGAAATCAGCCTCCGCATTTTAAGCCCTGAAAACGAAACAGGAGAACATAAATGAGCGAATCCTTCAACTTTGACATTGACAACATTGCGAACAAGGCCCTCAAACAGGACAAGACCAGTGAAATTATCCTAGCCAGTGATCCTGGAAATCCCAACACACCCAGCCTGCAGTTTTTTGATAAACTCACTCCCCAGCAACAATCTGCTATCCAGGACCGTACTCCACAACTGGTAGACCAATTCTTGGAAGATAAAAATTCCCTTTTGGATTTCGGACAAGAGGCTGTGGAAAACGTCAACATCACGGTCAATAAAATCCTTAGTGAGCAGAAGAAGCTGGAAATCCCACAAGTAGACGACATTCTCAGCCAGACAAACCGCGAATTAAACGGCTTCGTCGCGAAGTATAAAGATGCTAAACCAGCCGATCTCGAAGAGAAACCAAATTTCTTGCAAAAACTCTTCCGTCAGGGCAAGAACAACCTGCAAGAATTCTACTTCGACTCCCAAAGCATCGAGAAAAAAATGGATGGGATGGCCGCAGCTGTTGTTAACCAAGAAGGAGTCTTGGCCCGCAACATTGTCTCAGCTGAGATGCTAATTGAGGAAAACACCAATTCTATCGAAAATCTAGTCGGAGTCATCGCCTTTATCGAATCCAGCCAAAAAGAAGCTGGCGATCGCGCTTTCCAACTCCAACAGGAAGTGGCTAGCCTTGACCCTGCTAGCATCGATTACCAAGTCAAATCCGATCAGTTGGCTCACCTAACAGAAGTGGTCAATATGCTCGAAATCCAACACACGGAATACATTAGCCGCCTATACGTAGCCTGGGCAACCACCCCACAAATGCGGAACTTGGTCAAGGTCTCTACGGACATGCGGCAAAAATTAGGGATGCTCCGTCGCAATACCATCCCTACTATGAAACTATCGATTGCTCAACTCGGAATTCTCCAACAATCCGTCCGCTCTGGTATGACCGCCGATGCCATTACCAATGCCAATAATGCGGCCCTAGAGCTACTAGCAGAAACCAGCAAGGAAGCCATTCCAGCCTTGGAACGGACCGCTCAAAATCCAACCATGAGTGTCCAGGCTGTGACAAAGCTGGCCGAAAGTTTAGTCGTGCAAAATCAACAAATTATCCAAGCCATCGAAGACGGTAGACAAAAACGGGCTCAACTGGAACAAACCATCGTTGAATCGGCCAACAGTATCAATGATTCTGTCAAACTTCGCGACAAAACCATTATTCAAAGCCTCCTTAATCAGGGTGTTTCGGCTCAAAAAGAAGTCGAACAACATACTGAATAAGGCTGAGCGAAGACTTCTTGCAGACAGTGGAACTTCAATTTCCAGATAAAAAACTCGTCCTTCCTCTAAATTTATACTCGAAACAGTTCGAAATCTGAAACGAATTGTAATCCAGGAATTGGATTACAATTTAATAGGTAATGAAGCAAGCATCGCTTGCCATCAATCTGATGACGATAGTTCAACGGGTCTGGAAGACCTGTTGAATTTTGTCAATGAAGCGTGCAAGACACGCAATCAATGAGTTCGGCGAAGAGGCTTGACAAAGTCAGATTTTGAAATTCAATGAGTCTAAAAGAGTATAGCGCAGACCAACTCTATGCAGAGCCCCTTAGCTAGCATTGAACCCCAAAAATCCCGTCAAGTCCTTTTTCGACTTGACGGGATTTTTCATCTTTCATAAGTAGCCCAGCCATCTACAATCTGAACGACCTGATAGCCTTGTTTCTGTAAGAGAGCACTAGCACGCTCAGCTCGGATCCCCTTGGTACAGACTACATGATAGACTGTGTTCACGTCCAATTGGTCTAAGCGATCTGCCAATTCGGGTTCGGGAATATTGAGAGAACCCTCAAAGTGTCGAGGAGCGAAGTCTTCGCGATCTCGAACATCTAACACAGCCACTTCTTTCTCATCCAGCAAGGCCCCCAATTGGGCCATCGTCATTTTCTCCATCATAACCCCCTAAGGATTTTTACTGTCCAGTAAAATAGTCACTGGCCCATCATTCACCAGAGCCACCTGCATATCCGCCCCAAAAACACCTGTTTCAACAGGAACAAAGTCCGCTAAGAGCTGGTTAAAGTCCTCATAAAGGGACTTGGCCAAATCTGGTTGGGCTGCCCCGGTAAAGGCAGGGCGATTGCCTTTTTTAGTTTGGGCGAAAAGAGTGAATTGGGAAACGGATAAGATGGCGCCTCCAACATCCTGAATGGAACAATTCATTTTCCCTAGGTCATCGGAAAAAATTCGCATATTGACGACCTTCCGACAAATATAGGCTAGATCATCCGCAGTATCAGCAGGACCAATCCCTACCAACAAGAGAAAGCCAGTGCCAATGGCAGCTTGAACTTCCCCATCAATGGAAACAGAGGCTTCCTTTACTCGCTGTAATACAACCCGCATAAACAGCTCCTATCCATTTGTCCTTTTAACAGAATACACATCCGGAACATTCTTGATCCGATCCACGACCGTGGTCAAGTTGGCTAAACTTGAAATACCAAAGGAAACGTGGATGGTGGCGAATTTCATATCCTTGGATGGTTGAGCATTAAACATGGAAATATTCTTGGTTGAATTGGAAAGCACCTGCAAGACATCATTGAGCAGACCTGTCCGATTGAGGCCGTAGATATCAATATTAGCGGTATATTCCTTATGGCCTGAGCCAGTACTCTCCCACTCAACATCCAAGAGTCTTTGTTCATAGTTTTCTTGCGAACGCAGGTTCATACAGTCTTCGCGGTGAACCGCAACCCCACGTCCCTTGGTGATATAACCAACAATGGCATCACCCGGAACAGGGTTACAACACTTGGCCATCCGGATGAGCAGGCCCGGTGCACCTTTCACAGAAACTCCTTCTTCCTGTCTAGACTTGGTGTTGGCAGGCTTATCACTCTTGATTTCCCCACCTTGAAGGAGTTCTTCAGCTTGGGCACGTGCCTTCTCGCGTTCAATCTCTCGGCGTTCTTTTTCCGTCAAGCGGTTAAAGACAGAAATGGCAGAGGCTTCCCCAAATCCAATGGCTGCATAAAGGGCCTCTTCAGACTTGTAGCTAGATTTTTCCAAATAGACATCCAAGTGTTTCTTATCCAAAAACTGATTGGCCTGCATATCATGCTGCTGGAATTGCTCCACCAAGAGCTCCCGTCCCTTATCAATCGACAAGGCCTTATCTTGATTCTTGAAGAACTGACGAATGCGGTTGCGGGCCTTGCTGGTTTTAACAATGTTAATCCAGTCACGACTTGGACCAAAGGAATTGGCTGAGGTGATGATTTCCACCTGATCTCCAGTCTTAAGTTTGGTGGTCAATGGCACCATCCGGCCATTCACTTTTGCACCAGTAGCCTTTTCCCCAACCTTGGTGTGGATTTCATAGGCAAAATCGATTGGCACGGAATCTTTGGGGAGGGCACGGACCGCACCGTCTGGTGTAAAGACATAAATTTCTTCCGCCAGAAAGTCTTGTTTAACCGTATCCACAAATTCCTTGGCATCCCCAGATTGCTCTTGCAAGTCCATCATCTCGCTAATCCAGTTCATACCAATAGCGGATTCTTTACTGTCAACCTTGCCCTTAATCCCTTTTTTATAAGCCCAGTGAGCCGCAACCCCGTACTCGGCAACTTCATGCATTTCCTGAGTCCGGATTTGAAACTCAATCGGCCCTTTGGGACCATAGACAGTCGTATGGATAGACTGATAACCGTTAGCCTTTGGATTGGCGATATAATCTTTAAAACGTCCCGGCATTGGCCGCCATAGTTCATGGACATACCCCAACATGGCATAAACTTCGCTCGGTGTTTCTAAAATACAGCGAATAGCGATGAGGTCATAGATTTCTTCGAAACGCTTTTTCTTATCCTGCATTTTACGGTAGATGGAATAAATATGTTTGGGACGACCATAAATCTGACCATCCAAATTCCGCTCGGCTGCGTACTTAGTGATTTTAGCAACCACTTCATCCACGAGCGCTTCCCGTTCTCGCCGTTTTTCTTTCATCAAATGGGTAATCTTATAAAATTCAACCTCATTCAAATAGCGGAAGGATAAATCTTCCAGCTCCCACTTGACGCTAGAAATCCCCAAACGATGGGCCAAGGGTGCGTAAATATCCATAGTCTCACGGGAAATCCGTTCCTGCTTGTCCTTGCGCAAATGCTTAAGAGTTCGCATATTGTGCAAGCGGTCGGCCAGCTTCACCAAAATCACGCGCATATCCTGAGACATGGCCATCAACATCTTACGGTGGTTCTCAGCCAACTGCTCCTCATGAGACTTGTACTCCACCTTCCCCAATTTGGTCACGCCATCCACAATCAGGCGAACCTCTTTGGAAAATTCACGCTCCAAATTGTCCAAGGACACAACTGTATCCTCCACCACATCGTGTAGGAAACCACAAGCCACGGTTACCGCGTCCAACTTCAATTTGGCTAAAATTCCAGCAACCTGAATCGGATGAATGATATAAGGCTCACCAGACTTACGGAACTGACCACTATGGCGATCAATTGCATAAATCAAGGCTTTTTGAACGAAGGCCACATCCTCAGGTGATAAATATTCTCTCGTAAGGGCAACAACCTGGGCCCCTGTTAAATTCTCTTCTTTTGACATCCTGCTCCCCCTTGTTCTTGTCCCCTATTTTACCATTTTTCCTTTGGTATGAAAACACTCCAAGCCTATAGAAGCAAGCCTCCAGCCCACTTTTCCCCTTTTTGAGAAAAAATCCAAAGAGGTTTTTTGATCATCGGATCTTCGATACTCAAGCTTAAGAACTTGTAAGCCAGCAAGGGCCAGGAAAGCCAAGTCACACACCGCCTCCTCTGCCCCGCAACCAGCCGCGTCAAATCCAAAGACAGCCGCTTTCGCCCCCGCTCCCCCTGCCAAGTCTCCCAATTAAGGGAAACGGACCAAGCAAAGGGAAAGGCTGCCACTCCCCTATTCTCCCAAGTCAAAATAAGGCAAGTCCCCATCAAACTAGACACAAATTGGACCTGCGGCAACCAGATCTGATACCCCAAACAAGCCGCTACAGCCTGAAACGTTTCGGAATTCCGAGGCAAGGCTGGCCCCAAAAAAGACAAACCCAACCCTCGCATCTGAGCCAGCAAGTCCCGTCCTGGCGGCGCCCACAAACAATGAGAGGACCACTCACCCCCTAGCACCCGCTCCACACCAGCCTGCCCCAAGCCACGCATCTGAGCCCCATCAAACGACGGACCGCCCCGCATCAACTCCTCCAGCCAAACCCGCGTCTGAGCCAGATCCCCCAGCTCATCATGATAAAAACCATAAGACTTCCCCCAGTCCAGCCAAGCAAAAGGACGCCGCAGACAAAAATGACAGTCTCGAAAAGCCAGCAGCCAAGGATCTACGTAAAAGCGCTGGGCAAACTCCCCTTGGGGCAACGGTCCCAAGTTAGCAAGCTGGTGCCACTCCCCCCAATGGCCCAATCCCCCTAACTCTACATAGGCCACCAGACCATCCTGCCCCCAAGCTTTCCCCAAAGCCAAGACCAAACGCTGATAAGCCGCCGCTAAATAAGGATGATGATAATCCGGAACAAGACCTCTTCCAAATGGACTGATATAGGGTTTGGCAGGAACCTTCTCCAAGATCCAAGCTGGCAAACCCGACGTCCTCTTAGAACTAGGACGATCTAGGACGAGTCGAAAAACCAAACGTTGTCTTCGCTGCCGTAGGTGGGAGAAACCCAAACGCTGCTCCCAACCCACAAAAGCGAACTCCCCCTCTTTGGGCTCCAAATCTCGCCAGGTCAAGGATAAAAAGCAAAGACGACTCTCCCTAGCATCTGAACTTCCAATATCTGGCGCATACCCCACTAAGGGGCGCTCCTGCAAGACTTGATACTGCCACCGTTTACACTGATACATCACTCTCCTCCATAAAAGCAGACCCTTCCCTTCCCCACCCAAACATGCTATGCTAATGAGAGAAAGTAGATTTGCACCTAGAAAGGAACCTCATGACTGACAAGACGATCATTCTAGAAAAAGCGAGAGCCTATGTCTTGCAAGAATTAAAGGATGAAACCTCTGGCCACGATTGGTGGCATATCCACCGGGTCACCCAAAACGCGCTCCACATCGCCCAAGAGGAAGGGGCCGATCTCTTTATTTGTGAACTAGCCGCCCTTCTGCACGATATAGCAGATGCCAAATTAAATGAAAGCGAGGCCGCTGGACTGCAAAAAGTACAGGACTGGTTAATCCGTAACGGGGTTTCTCCTAATGACCGTGACCATATCCTCCACATCATCCAATACATGTCCTTCAAGGGAGGCACCCAAACCCATATCTCCTTAAGCCTCGAAGGGCAGGTTGTCCAAGATGCTGATCGCCTAGATGCCCTAGGGGCTATCGGAATCGCACGAACCATGGCCTACTCTGGTCACGCTGGCAGACCCATCCACGACCCCGCCCGAAAGCCACGAGAACAACTCAGCTTGGAAGACTACCGTAGCGGTCAAGACACAGCCATCCTGCACTTCTATGAAAAACTCCTCAAGCTCAAAGATGGCATGAACACTGCCTATGCCAAGAAACTAGCCCAGGGACGACACCAATTTTTAGAGACCTATTTAGAGCAGTTTTATGCGGAATGGGAGGCAGAACGCTAATACTCATGAACTGTTATAGTCTTTTAATTTCAAAATCTGACATTCAGTGAATCTATGGATTGCCAACCTTGCACGCCTTATCGCCGTTATTCAACTTTTGAAAGAGCCGAAAAACCCGGGACGAGGTCCCGGGTTTACTTGTTTATTCGAATTTCGCAAAGATTTCTTCTAATTTCTGAGCTACATTTGTATAGGTGTGTCTGGTTTTCAAGGCATCTTGAGCTGGACGACCTAGCACATGATAGGTCATCTGCTCTTGCAGCTGGCCTAGTCTCCTACGCGCCAAAAACATGAGGATCAGACTAGCTAAGAGGAAACCACAACCCAGATAGGCTGGGGCTAGCCAAGCTAGCAGGCCAGTCAAGCCCAAGGATAAGGTCGCAAAGACCTGGGCTAACTGCTTGGCTCCCCGATAGTCCGCAAAATAGAGCAGGGTAAGAAGATAGGCATTGGCAATACCATAGATTCCGTAAGCCAAACATAACTGATTCAAAAGGAATAGACTCCCAACTGGCAAACTGGCCTCCATCGGTAAGAGCAGAAGGTTGAGCCCCACCATGAGCAAACTGGTCGCAATGACCTGTTTCCAAATGAGATAGCCCAATTCCCTCTGTAATACCCGCATCATCTCGCGCTCAGCCTGTTGCAGACTGAGGTAATTCCCTTTTTTATTATATAAAAGGAAAAAACGATGAAAGTGCGGATAGAAGAAGACTTCAACAGAAATAACATAGGTGACCAGGCCAAAGAGGGTTAGGAGAAAGGCCAAGAGCAGGCCAAACTCATAAGCAGGAGCTTGGCGAAAGAGGCCTGTGACCTGCTGGCTCAAGGGACTATAGAGGGCCACAACGATATGTCCATAGAGCCCTAGGAATAAAAGGGGGCCAACAGGGGCCAAATCGGCATAGTCATCCACCCGCCGTAAAAAATCAAAGGAGAGACGGTGATTGCTAGGGTAGTGCAACAAAATCTGCCCGACCATCCGAATCAGGATAAAGCCATAGGCCAGACAGGCTCCTAAGAGCAGTCCCTGATTGAGACCAAAGAAGGAAGCTAGACCACCCGTCAAGACCAGGATTCCGGCTGCCAATACAAAGGCCTTACTAATGGAGCGGTACTCCTGAATGGCGGTTAGATACTGGATGGAGTTCCAAATCAAGGTCAGAACCCCAAACAAGAGTAAATTCAAAAGATAGGCCCATGGTCCCAAACCAGCGAAAAGAAGGAAGGTACCATAGATCACCGTCCCCAGAAGGAGCAGCAAGACACTAGAGGCAAAAAAGGAAGACAAGACCTGATCTTCTCGGTCCTGGTAGAGACTGTCGGCTAGGTAGCGACTGACCAGATAGGAGAAGAAGCTCTGTATCCCTAGAGAGGCCAACATCGCGTAGGTGATTCCTGTCAATACCTGCATCCGACTGCTCGCATCTATCAAGGTAAATTGAGCTAAAACCTGTACCAAGCCAACCAAAAAGAGACCGAGCAAGAAGGGACCGACGTAAATCAGACTGGTAAACCCATAAGCCTTTTCCTTAGACAAGGGTGTCTGCTCATCGTAGATTTTTCGTAATTCAAAACCGATACCGGCCACTAGCTCAACCTCCCTTCATACATGTGTTGGTATTGCTTAATCATTTGTTGGTGTTGATAACTGCGCGCCACTCTTTGGCGACCCACCTGCCCCATCCGCCAACGAGCCCCTTCAGACAGGGCCATCTTCGTCATAGCCTGTCCCAAAGAATGACTATCCGTTGGTGGAACCGTGTATCCTGCCAAGCCAAGGTGATCAAAAGGTCCACCTTCTAAGAGTTCTCGGCAAGCACCGACATCCGTTGTCACACAGGGCCGACCAGCCGCAAGCGATTCGAGAACGGCCAAAGGTTGTCCCTCTGACAGACTGGAAAGAACCGTGAAATCCAAGTCACGCATATAACTACGAACATCCACGCGCCCTGCAAAGATTACCCGATCCAAGCCCAAATCTTCCACCAGTTGGTAACACTGCTGAGCATAGTCTGGATCAACCGTATCTCCCAAAATATGCAAGCGCACGTAGGAAAGTTCCTGACTCACATCCGAAAAGGCCCGAATCAGATTCAATACATCCTTAATAGGTGCCAACCGAATCACAGCACCGATGTCTACCCAGTCACTTGGTCCCTTGAGAGGAATCCCATTAAAGCGCTCGTAGTGAATTCCGTTGGAAATCACCTTCGTTTTCTGAGCAGGAGCCCCCAAGGACACTTGGATTTTCCGAGCATTTTCAAACAGGGAGGTGATCCTCTCAGCCTGGTCATAGGCCACCTGGGCCAATTGGTTAAAGTACTGAACCCAAGCCTGCTTCATTGCATGGAGAACCCAGCTAGAACTGAGAATCTCTTCCTCCCGCTCACGGCTATAAATTCCATGTTCCGTCACAAAAAGCGGTCGACCCGTCTGATGACTAGCCATCGCTCCCAAAAGTCCGGCATACCCTGTCGAAATAGCATGATAAGCATCCGCATCTGGAATTTCTGCCCCCAGAACCGTCAAAAGTGGGGTAAACATGGATTGAATTGAATAGTAATAATCGGTAAAAGGAACCAAGGGGTAAGACCGCTGGGCTTCTGCTTCTACCCAAGTGATAAAATCCGCACTTCGAGTCAGCCAAGCTGGATCCAAGCATCCTTCTTGGGCCGACTGGAAAAGCTGAGACCAAGAAGGCTCCTCCCCCTGAATAAGAGCTTGTACGTTCGATTTTTCCTGCTTCCTCAAAACAGGGGTTCCATCAGAGCCAACCTGTGGTGGCTGATCGAGGAAGACCTCATGGAAGGCCACGACATTGGCAGGCATCTCATAGACCGGATCCGTAGACACTGAACCTCCTGGATGCACCGTCCAAATCACAAACTCATGTTCTGGTAAGGATTGAATATAGTCATGAGCCCAACTTGACACACCTCCATGAACATAGGGGTATGAACCTTCAAAAATAAGGGCAATTTTCATACTCTTCTCCTTTCATAAGCTCCATCATTTCTAGACACGACCTTCCAAACGTTGTTCCCAGAACCGTAAATGAGCTTCATTCTCATGGGTAATATAAATCCCTTCTTCCCGCACAGAAGCCAAGGCCTTACGGAAATTCCAGGCATCATGTAATTCAAAATAATAGCGAAGTAGAAGCATCCAGACTTCTTCCTGATCCGACCAAGTCGATAAGAGGTGGTAGAGCTCTGCTTGAGCTGCCTCATAATCTTCCAAATCCAACTGAATTTGTGCCAAGCGGAGATGCCCCTTATAGTTATTGGACCGCTCCACCTGCTCCTTGGCCAATCGGCCTGCCTGCAGAAGATAAGCACGACGAGCCTGCCCTTCCAACAGTCCCGACCCCAAGTAGGCCTCTAAAGCTTCCTGATACTTTTTGAGACGCGCAGGCTCATGAGGCGCTTCCTCATAGAACTGCCGCAAACTCCGAATGCCCCGCTCATAGTCCTCCTGCAAACCTGCAATCACACTAGCCGCATAGTGGACAACCTCAGAATCACCATGTTGGCGGGCCATATAGAGCAACTCCAAATTATCCTTAGCCTGCTCCATGGGCAAGTCCAACAACAAGCCGCGAGCCACCTGACCATCCTCCAACAACAGCGCCGTCTCCAGAGGTAGAACCGGATTCTGATGCGGATCCACATCCACCCCCTTAGATTGGGTGGTCACATCCCATTCAACCGGTTCTTCCACCAATTTTAGATCCAATTCAATTTGTTGACTCAAATGAACAATAGAAAGCAGCAAGGGACCGAAAATCGGTAGAAGAAAGGCAAAAATCACATAATAACCAGGAAAATGAAAGACTCCCCGTTTGCCTTGTCTGGTCAAGTAACTAGCCCAGATCAAATGGAGGGCCAACACAAGGCCCATAAAGGTCCATTCCATAGACTAGCCCTCCCCATTCAAATGCCCCAAGGACTTCTGAGCCTCTTCCCTTTCCAGGAAGAATCCCAAAAGCTGGGCGAAAAATTCAATTTGCTGGGACTCCTGCAAATTCATGTGCTGGAAGTCCACCCCTTCAATCCAAAGCAAATAAGCAACCTGACCTGAACGCTTGATACTAACAGCGTAAGCTGGATAGCCAGCCAAGAGATCCGCATTCACCCACGAGGAGCCCTCCTGAATACGCGTAGCGACACGTGGAAGCGCCGATAAATCAATCTTTTGCGGCATCCCTTCCTGCTTGCCAACCACCAGATGGGCGGTTACTAACCCTTGATCAAAACGGTAAATCCCCATATCTCGGGCTTGAATCTTGGTATCCAACTGACTCAAGGCTTCAGAAAAGAGGGCCTCCCCCGGAGCCTGAGCCAGATGGTTGAAGAGGGTCGCGAAGTAACCAAAACCACCCCGTTCGCTCAGAATCTGATAACGCAAAGATTGTCGATCTTCGAGCACATGACGGTAATTTTCTTGCAAGGCTTGGTGTTCCGACATCAGAGCAGCCTGCTCCGCCCGCAAGGTTGCTTGCCGATCCAGGTTTTGCATCTGCAGGTAACCCGCTAAAGCTGTAGCCAGTACATAGGCCAAAAACTGTAGCCAAAACGCAGCCGAACTCAGCAGACTCAAAGCTTGCCCTTGAGCGAAGGCGACTTGAAGGAGCAGAACCACCCCCATAGCCAAGAATCCCTTCTTCATCCCCCGAGCCTGGGCCACAAGGACCAGATAAAGGAGTGGGAAGGAGAGAGAGAGGCTAAAAGACTGCTGGGCCACAAGCAACTGCAAGCCCTGGGCTAGCAAAGCTCCCAAAAGGAGAAGAACATAGTCCACCCAAGGGGCAGTTCCCTGGTCTACAGGAACCCAAACCTTTTCATCCACTCTAAGATCACCCAGCTGTGGTAGTAGAGCCATCACCTCTACTGGCTCAGACCACTGGTAGCGATCTGTTAGCCGATTCCCTTGGATAGGCTGGTACAGTTCTTGCTCCTGCCCTCGGAAGTAGATTTCGTAACCTGTTAACTCTTTATTTTTTTGCAAAATGTCCGCAATCTCCCCAAAAGTCGCCGGTTCACTTGGGAACCAGGTCAGGGTTTCTGTTTGGCCGTCCCAACTGTCTAGAACGCGGTAAATGAGTGAGGACAAGGTATCCAAGATTGCAAAGGGAGCTTCCTGATTCTCCCGCTCCATAAACTCCAACCGTCCTTGCACCTGGGCCTGTCCTAGAATCTTGGCAAAATAAGGCTCCTTCTCCCAGGTTGAAAAGAGGTACGGCAGCTGCAAGACCTTATAAGCTCGGCCTTGCCAAGACTCCAACAAATCCAACTCCAAATCCATCAACCCAGGTAGATTTGATTGAACTTGAGGACCTGTCAGATATAAGAATTTGCTAACGGAAGCCTTTCCAAGCGCCAAAGCAGCCAATAATTCCCGGAGGGAGGCAAGAGACTGGGCACTAGGATTTTTATAGGTCAAGTGATCCGAGAAAAAGACCACTTGCTGAAAATCATAGGCTTCCAAAATTTCAGTCAGACTGAAGGGACTCTGCGCAGGCGACACCACTGTCACCTGCTGGTCTGTCCCTGCACTTATCTCTGACTCTCCAAAAATGAAAACCGCTCCCTGAGGGAAACTTTCTTGAATAAAGGTCTCCGTTACATAAGACGTATTCCCTATTAACAAAGTCCGCATATTCTGGCTCCTACTTTCCTTTTCCAAACTTTTCCTAAATCTGATTGGGAAACCTTTAGAGACAGGGCCCCCCAATTTTATCAATATTCCTATTATACCATACTCTTCTATGGATTTTTGCAGCTATCTGAAAAAAGGCTGGGACAGAAGTCTCAACCTTTCGATTTTATACTGGACAAACTTCAAAATCGGAATACTCGAAAAATTTCAAAAAAATGACTAGGAAAGCCGATGATGGTAGAACTGAAGTTCACCGAAGAGGCTTGACAACGTCAGATTTTGAAATTTAATGAGTATTATACTCTTTTAGTTTATCTTTTATTACTGTGTTAGCTCGTCTTGCCGTACTTTAAGTTAGTATACTCAACTGTCCCACTCTCTTCACGAATCTTTATCCTGAAACACCTTCCACTCACGCGTCACCAGACAATTCCAGCTCATAGCTAATGGCGCTGAGCAGATAGAAGGGGGCGGTTTCAGCTCGGAGAATCCGAGGACCGAGGCCGACCAGCTGGGCACCGTATTCCTGATAGGAGCTAATCTCTTGAGGACTGATGCCCCCCTCTGGTCCGACAAGCACCAGCACCTTCTGCCCCGCCGTTAACTGGCGAAGCACCTGGGCCAGACGGCTTCTTTCGCCAGCTTTAGCTTCTTCTTCATAGGCCACCAAGACATGGTCAAATTGATCCATTCGTTCCAACAGTTCAGCCTGGTTGGCCAGCAGTTCCACCTGAGGAAGCAAGTCTCGCTTGCTTTGCTCAGCTGCTCCCAAGACCACCTTCCGCAATTTCTCCTGGCGCTTGGCTAATTTTTTCGCATCCCATTTGACCACTGACCATTGGCCAGGGAAGCCCCAAATTTGATGAACCCCTAGTTCGGTAGCTTTTTGGGCCACCAATTCTAGCTTATCCCCTTTGGGATAGGCGCAAGCCAAAGTCACCTGAACCGGCAATTCCTTATCAGCAGCTACAGGCTTCTCCAATTCGAAGAGAGCAGATTCCCGATCTGTCAGTTTTGCCTGCCATTTTTCTCCTTGGTCAAAAACAAAAATCAGCTGTTCCCCTTCCTGCAGGCGGAGCACAGAAAATAAATGTTTGAGGAGATCCTTATCCTGTACCTGGTAAGGGTTGCTAACCGGACCTTGGACAAAATATTGCTGCATACTAGCCTCCAATCACACCTTCTGGGTTTTGGGTCTTTTTAAAGATCCCCGCATTCCATTCCCCTTCAATCATCTGACGCTCTAGGTAGAAACCAGCAGCCTCTACCGCCTCCCGAACCATGGTCCACTTATCCGCAATGATTCCACTCATGATCAAGTAACCTTCTTCTTCCAAGAGACGGTAGGCATCCTCCGTCAGCAAGACTAGAATATCCGCTAAAATATTGGCAACAATCACCTGGGCTCGCTCTTCTACCCCAACCAAGAGGTTACCCGCAGCTACCTGAATCTGGTCAGAACCCGGGTTCAAATCAATGTTCTCCTGGGCCACTTTCACAGCTACCTCATCCAGATCATAGGCAAAGACCCGCTCTGCTCCCAACTGAACAGCCGCAATGGATAGAACCCCACTACCGGTTCCCACGTCTAGAACCCGTTCACCCCCACGAAGGACCTGTTCCAGTGCATAGAGACTCAATTTCGTGGTTGGATGGGTACCGGTTCCAAAAGCCATCCCCGGATCCAACCGTAACAATTTCTCACCTGGACTAGGCTGATAATCTTCTGTCCAAGAAGGGACAATGGTTAACTGGTGACTAATCCGAGCTGGCTCATAGTATTTCTTCCAATTCTCAGCCCAGTCTTCCTCTTCCAACTCTTGGGACTCAATTCGGATAGCCGTCTTATCAAAATCCACCTGCGCTGCCTCAATAGCGGTTTCTAAGTCCGTCCACAGAACTGACAAGTCAACCTGTTCCGGATAGTAAGCACGGATGGTCACTGTCGGCAGAACATCTACCTCTGGCAACAATTCTCCGAAGCCATCTTCCTGTCGCTGAAATTCTTGACTGTCCTCAATCGCCACCCCCTGGGCACCCAGACCAATCAAGAGGTCACTCATCCACTCTTCTCCCTCACGATTTACCACAACCGCTAATTCTTGCCACATCCTTTTTTCCTCCTAATAACGCGGATACGGGTAACGAAGTCCCTCTTCCACTTGCTCCAAACCACGATCAAATGCCGCTTGATCCCAAACCAACTCAAAATCTGCCGCTTCTTCATCTTGTAAAAAATCAAAGATGGCGTCCAAACCAGACTCGGCTAGATCTGACAAAAATTGTACAAAGTAAGTTAAAAACTCACGGGAAAACCCAACCTTAGGATCATAGGGCAGAACCGTCAGATAATCTGCCGCCTCATAGCGGGACTTGGCTGGATTGACAAACAAAAGCGACTCCTCTAACAAAAGCTCTTCCGCAAAAACCTGGTCCTCCTCATCAAGTAGAGCCACCTGCTCCTGATTGGCAATCTCCAACAAAAACGACAACTGAATCGCATGGTTCCGCTTATCCCATTGAATCTCATAATCAAAGGGAAAGGCCTTGTCCATCTCCTGGTCAAGAACCTCAATAAATCCATATTTAGCCATGGGGTGAGTCTCCTTCTCTGTGCTATAATAGTAGTTATTATTCTACCACAAGATTGAAGGAGGACGAAAGTCGTGAATCAAAACCTGGCCCTGAACATGCGCCCCACCAACCTAGACCAAATCGTCGGCCAATCCCACCTGGTCGGCCCTGGAAAAGTCCTCCGCCGCATGGTTGAAGCCGGTAAACTCTTCTCCATGATTCTGTACGGACCTCCCGGAATTGGAAAAACCAGCATTGCCAGCGCTCTAGCTGGCAGCACTGGTCAGGTATTCCGCACCTTCAATGCCACCACCGACACCAAACAACGCATGAAGGAAATCGCCGAAGAAGCCCGCTTCTCCGGCAGTTTGGTTCTCCTCCTAGACGAGATCCACCGCCTCAACAAAGACAAACAGGACTTCTTCCTGCCTCTTCTAGAAAGCGGTCAATTAACCATCATCGGAGCCACTACCGAAAACCCCTTCTATTCCATCAACCCCGCCATTCGCTCCAGACTTCAAATCTTCGAACTCAAACCCCTGACCACAGACGAAATGAAGGCCGGCATCCAAGCCGCCCTCCAAGACCCTAACCGTGGCTTTGACTTCCCCGTCCAACTGACCTCTGAGGCCTTAACCTTCCTCAGCCAGGTCAGCAACGGAGACCTTCGTGCAGCCTACAATACCCTAGAATTAGCGGCTCTCTCAACCCCCAAAAACGAAGAGGGCCAAGTCCACCTTGACTTGAATATCCTCAAAGAATGCTTGCAAAGCAGCCACCTCACCCTAGACAAGGACGGCGACGGCCACTATGACCTCCTCTCTGCCCTCCAAAAGTCAATCCGCGGCAGTGATGTCGACGCCAGCCTCCACTACGGTGCCCGCCTCATTAAAGGCGGTGACCTAGACAGCCTAGCCCGCCGCCTCACTGTCATCGCTTACGAAGATATCGGCTTAGCGAACCCACAAGCACAAATCCACACCGTCACCGGATTGGAAGCTGCCAAACGCATCGGCCTCCCCGAAGCTCGAATTATCATCGCCAATATCATTGTTGACCTAGCCCTCTCCCCTAAGTCCAACTCCGCCTACGCAGCCATGAACCAAGCCTTGGCCGATCTTGAAAACTTCGGCTCCCTTCCAATTCCAGACCATCTCCGAAGCGGAACCCATGCCGGAAACAAGCTACAACCTTATCTCTACCCCCACGATTACCCTGACAAGTGGGTAGACCAAGACTACCTTCCAACCCCCCTCAAAAATCGCCACTATTTCCAACCCAACCAAACCGGACGCTACGAAAAAGCCTTGGCCGCACGCAAGGACTGGATTGACAAAGCTAAAGCCAAAACATGATGGCGGTTTCACTTTTTTAACTTTTTCTCTTGCCAATTTTAAAAAAAGTGGTATCATATATATAAAGATAGGCTGTGGTGTGCGAATTCATACCTAAGTGTTGACCGACTATTTTTTGTATAACCCGGGAGACAAAGACATCTAACCGCGTGCAGGCCGTTCCACACGGAAGCAGCTTCAGTTAGAGCATGTCACCCACCTGCTTATTTGCGCGGGTTCAATACAAACCATGAATTTTCGGCACCAATACAGCTATTTCCTTCCTTAGCTCAGCTGGTAGAGCAGCGGACTCTTAATCCGTGGGTCGCAGGTTCGATCCCTGCAGGGAGGATACGAATACAGACGAAAAAGCCTATTTTGTAGGCTTTTTTTGATACTCTTTTATGATTTGTCCGCCGTGTGTCCGTTTCCTGTGAAACTCGATTATTCAATCACTTCTTTCCGAAAAATTGGTATTTTTGGGAAGATAAAAACAACAATTTACAATAATACTAAAAGAGACTGCTTTCACAATCTCTTTTCTAAAAAAATCTATGATGTACACGTCTACTTAAAAATAGATGAAGCAAAAATATCTTTAAGTGCATTTACATCATTAAGAATATCTTCTGCAGAATTAACATTGAAATCTCTTTCCACTAGAACATATTCTAAATTAGTTAAAAAAGGTTTCACATATTTTACCGCTTCAAGTATTTCATCATCTAAATTATTAAAATGTGTGTCCTGATACACCCCTCTTTCATCTATCGTAAGACCAGATACATGCATTACTTTAACTTTATCAAAAGGATAAGATTCTACATACTGCTTAAAATCTTTATTATTCCTTTTACATGTAATATACATATTTGTTATATCAAGCATTAAAGAAACATTTGTTGATTGAATAACTTTATCAATAAATTCTGACTCAGTATATTGATCATTAGTTAATTCTGTTTGAGTAATATTTTCTATCAAAAAATTTTCAGGAAAATATTCAGCAATAGTAGGTAAATTATTTTGAAAAATCTCTAAACTCCTATCATTATATTCAATTTGTTGAACAGCAGTTAAATAAACATTGTCAATATAAGAATAGGCAATATAGTCAGAAAAATATTTAGAATTAAGAAATTCAGACACATAAAAATATTTATCTAGCATATCCTCTTGAGGTCCTTCAGGAGAAAATATTGATGTCCTTAAACAATGCAATCCCAAATCAATATTATTCAATCCAGATAATTCTTTAATATGCTTCATATCTTTAATATCCGTAATTTCTGGCATAATCTCTAAAAAATTTACATTTTTCACTAAAAGATCCAAAAATTGATTATGGATATGAGGTCTGTAACAAACACCGATTTTCATAAATACTTTTCCTTCCTAAATAATAAATAAAAGATAACAAGCAGATTTAAAACAAATAATCCTATTTCTAAAAAAGTTGCTTCCCTTCCAAATAAAGATAAAAGAATTGAAAAGAATGAACCATTTACAGTCAATGTTTGTAAAATGTACTTCATATCATTTTCTTGATTAACCTGTAAAAAATACTTTCTAACTTTAATTCCCAAAGAAATAAGACAGGCAGTTAAAAAACTAAAAATTATCGCTTGTAAAATTGGAAATATAGACAAAATTCGCAGAGAGAAAAATAATACAAACAATAATAAAGCAATATATTCAATAACAGTAGAAGTAAATAGCCACATGTGCTTTTTCTGAAGTTGAATTAATAAAATCGAAGTAATCCCCGGTAATAAGAAAGGTAACCACGAAATTGTATCCAGTCCACCTTCAATAAACGTTTTCGTAATCAAGGGAATCCAAATTACCATAGTTGTACCTGTAATCCCCAATAACAGGTATGATTCCTTTCCTAGAATCCCAACCTGCCTTTGAACAGATTCTAATTGAACCTTTTCGGTTAAAGAAAAACTAAAAAGAGAATTAAAAAAAAGGAAAATCATACAAAGATATAAAAAAAACATCCTCAAACTATCCCCTGATAATAAAATCCCTAAAAAGAACCCCAACATTTTAGAACCATTTCTTAAAAGTTGAATATTAAAAAAACCCGTGGTCAAGCTTAACTCTACTTTTAAAATTTGTTCTTGCAATATCAAAGCCATACAACTTATAAGAAGCGTAATCACAGAATACATCAATAAATAAAGTTCTAGCTGATCCTTAAAACTTATCAAACCAAAAAACATTGAACAAATCAAGAACGTAATCCAAGAGTAATTCCTTAAAGATATACTTTGAATCACAGTTGTTTTCTTTAGACCTAACAGTAACAAAAGATCTATTACAGAAGAAATCAGTAAAATTAACAATGTGTTTTGATTATTAAAACGAATCAAAGTACCAGTCATAAAGGAATAGAAAAAACCTGAAATTAATAAATTTAAAAAATAAACACAGTATATTTTCTTATCATTAGAGAGATCCATAACATCCATACTCCTTCAAAATACCATACTCTTTCATCAAATATTTTAGTTCTTGTTCAGATACCGTAAATCCAAAAATTTCATCATCTTTTCTAAAAAAAACCGACGTAGGAATCACTTTTCATCATATAAATCGCATTTCGATTAAATAATAAACTTCTTGCTGCATACCTCAATACAGATTTACAAATTTCAAAATCAACATGTGAATTGATCAAAAAATTAACAAATGAAATATAAAAATATAAAGTAAATCTCCCATTTTCTTTAAAAAATAAATAAAAAACTCTATTAAAATCTAGCTCGACATCCAATAACTGAGGATGCCTCTCCAAGATCGTGTATCTAAATTTCATTTCAGAACCCAGAGAACTAAATATCATATCTTTTCTATCCATGATACATCCTTCCTATACTTAAAAAGAGATGCAATAAATTGCATCTCCTAAACTATACCTAGGTAAGACTTACTTCCAGTCATAACAAGTTTTTTGTCCAATTCCTTTTTGTTTTGAAGATACTTCCGTAATGGTACGTTCAAAATCATAGCGTGTTTCTTGTGATGCTTGTTTCAGAGTTGTTGCTTTTTCAGTAATCATTGTCAGTACTCCTTTTTCTTATTTTTTGTAACCGTCTACAATAATAGTATATATCCCACATGTATATTTGTCAATAAAATTCTGAATATTTTTTATTTTTTGTATTTAGTATAAATTTAATTATAAAATCTTTGTTCATTGTGTATTTGGTAAATAAAATTACTTGTCCGTTTTTTTTGCCCATCTAAATTTCTTAAAAATACTCATTTAACTCAACTTTCACACTTCTCAAAATCGCTTTAAATCAACATTTTTAATCATTATCTCGAAATAATTACAAAAAATTCAGCCTGCAGGGGGCAGATGAATACAGACGAAAAAGCCTAGTTTATAGGCTTTTTTTGATACTCTTTTCACTTAGCATGCTTACTTCTATCTTAACTTATACTTCACTTGAACTTTCTTCCATTTCCCCAATCTCTCCAATCTTAGGTAGACTTCGGAAGGAGGAACTTAGCAAGAGCGATAGGGAAAGCAAGAGCAGGCTTGCTCCACAAATCACCATCATAGTGGAGGCACCAAGGTTTCTCACGAATAGGTCTCCTAGTAAAGAAGCTAGAGGCACACTGCTTTGCAGCAGGGTCACATTTATCGTATGCACCCGTCCGATCATCTCTTGTGGAGGCAATTTTTGGAAGAGTACAGAGTAAGCCACATTTACCACACCATTGAAAAGATCTGAAAGGAGGGTAAGGAGCATCATGAGCAGGAGTACATGAATTCGGAGGCTGACTACCGCTAACATCCAAGCAAGCCCAGTAACTGAGTAAAAAAAGACAACCAAATAACCAGTTCGAATGCAGGTTGACACAAACTCACTCAAGCCAGATCCCAGCATAGCACCGATCCTTAACAGTAGTAACAAGAGGCCATAAACTGTTGGTGTCTGAAAGTTTAGGCTGGTAAACTCCGGCAAGCTCTCATAAAAGATTGTATAGATACAATTCATCAGCAAAATCGGGAAAAGAAGCCTTCGCACCAGTGGTTGCCGCACGAAAGCCAATCCTTCTTTGAGTCCCTTTGCATAGTTGCCCCAGAAGTCCCTCTTTTCCTGACCTATCTTATTTGGGTGGTTAGAAGTCTTTATTCGTTTAAAACAAAAGAAAGCTAGAAAGAAAATAAGGCTCGTCAGACCAAAGAGCTGATTGAGACTAAACAGGGACAGGATAAGAGCAGAAATAGCATTAAAAAATAAATCTGCACCTGTGCTAGACATCATCAGTCAGGAATTCGCTCTGGTTAACTCTTCTTGAGCTACCATTCGAGGCAGGAGAGCCTCACCTACCGGATAAAGATACTCCGAAGCCGTCGCCAATACTGGAATGGCGAGCAATAGAAACCAGAGTTTAAAGCCTAGTCAATGACTTACAAGGCTGAGGATTAAGAGAGCCAGAACAAGAAGACCTGATAGAGTCCTCAATAATCACCTCTGATCTCGACGATCCACAATAGGACCCCAGAACATTCCAAGCAAAACTGGCAGAGAAAACAGGACGCTGGCAACTCCCGTATAAAATGAATCTTGAGTTACTTGATACAAGTACCACATACAAATCATGTAGACCAAGCTATCCCCTAGATTCAAAAACAATCGGCCCATAAACAAACGCCTAAAATCTGAATTTTTCACAATTCCTCCTAAAAACTACCGCTCCTCCTTTCGGTTCCTCTGGTAGGCCCAAATTGCTAGAAAAGCCGCCAGGCCAAACCAAATCAACAAAGCCAAAAGGGATATGAATTTCACACTACCCGTCACCAAGAATGTGTGGCTAGCTCCCATTAAACTAAGATCGATGAATCCTTGGAGCCAAGTCCAATCCACATAAAACATAGGTAAGAGGCAAGAAAGTAAAAACAAGACCATGGAAACAATAGTTGCTTGGGCAATATTCTTCAAGAACAAGCCTATGGCCAAACCAACTAGCAAATAGGTTACCACAGTTACAAATAACAAGGCAAAGTAAAGTAACCAATTCGTAACCGGTAAACCAAATAGGAATGGGGTCACACTCCCCAGAATAATCGCCGCTCCAAAAGGGATGAGTGCTGTTGATAGCAGATACTCCCCTACTGTCACTCCCACAAGCGACAAGGTCCGAAGATTCCGTTTCTGTTTCTCCTCTGCAGCTATAGCACAAGCAAAAACTGCTGCGTTGGCATAGGTAAGACCCCCTAATAAGAGTCCAGATACGAGAAGAGCCATACCTGCTTCTTCTTCTCTCCCCCCCATCATTTCAACGAGAATCCGAAACAAATAAGCATCCACATAAGGGGATATCAGATAGACAAATAACAAAAACTTATTGCTTTGTAATAATTGCCAACGTAACCAAAGTAGGCTCTTTACTCTATGATTCATGTAGGGATGCTCCTGTCAGTTTGATAAAAATCGCTTCTAAATCCATTTCCGTTGAATCCATTCCAATCACCTGATCCGAAAAGTACTGGCTGACCTCAGCTCGTGGAACGACTCTTGATTGGCCATCCCGATAGCGAATTGTAACCAAATCCTCATTGGGTACCTGACGTTCCCGAATCTCCTCCAGTGTCCCAGACTCCACAATCCGCCCCTTATGAAGCAAAACCAAGCGGTCACAAAGGCGAGTCGCCTCTTCCATATTATGAGTCGTCAGAAAAATTCCAACACCTGCTTCTTTCAATTCCAGCAGCAAGTCTTGAATCTTTCTAGTCAAACTTGGATCCAAACCGGATGTTGGTTCGTCCAAGAATAACAATTGAGGACGATAAAGCACCGCCCGAATCAGCATCATTCGCTGCTTCATCCCCGTCGATAGCTTAGACGCCCGAACATCCCGTTCCTCCCATAACTCTAAGCGCTTCAACAAGGCATCCACCTCTTTCATTGGAATTTGAAAGAAGCGAGCAAAAAAAGTCAGATTTTGATAAACCGTTAAGGTTTCATAAAAACCAAGAGCATCACTCATCAAACCCATTTGGGCAAAATCCTCCGCCCCTAGGTCTTTCACATCCTTGTCGAAAACCTGAACCAGACCCGCATCCGGATCCACCTGTCCCGTCAAGATCCCAATGGTTGTTGACTTCCCCGAACCAGATGGCCCTAAAAATCCCAAAATTTCTCCACTGGCCAGTTCCAAGTCAACCTTATCCAAAGCCACTTTCTGACCAAAACTCTTTTTCAATCCTACTATACGGATCATACAGGACATCCCTTCTTATTTTTTACAAAATATTGTAACAAAAATGAGGATTGAAAAAAAGAGCATGAAATTTTTCACACGACTATTCAGGTAGCTTTACCAAAGTATTTTTTAACTGTTCAGGTTGAGTTAGCATCAACAAATGGTCTTGAGGATGAATCAGATGATGAGGTAAAGCTAACGGAATATGGGAAAAAAGAATCACCTTTTCAGTTTGATTGACAGCTGGTAACAGGGCTTCTTGACTATCAAAGCCGGAGTACAGACCCAAGTAATTGATGGCAGCTCGGTTCCCCAAACGAACACGATAAGCAGATTCTTCCTTTTGTAGATTTTTGAATAAAATCGAGGCAACTTCCTCCCCTACTGGAGAATCTGAGCTAACCATTTCATCCAGATAAGCTTCTTGGGTTGAAAAAGTCTCTTTTTGATTTTCAAACAATACGGGCAATTGTTGTAAATCAGGAATTTCATCAAACCCATCAATCAAAATGAGAGCATTCAGCTGAGTGGGATGTTTTTGGAGATAGTCTAACAAAACTGGAACTCCAAAAGAAACAGCAATCACAATTTTGGGAGATTCTAGAGTATCTAGTTGGGTTGCTTTTTTTTGTCGGATAGCGTCTTTAGAAATCGTCGGAAAACTAGTCTCCAAAAATTCCAAACTTGTCCAATTATAGTCTTTTATTTGAAAATAACACAGTAAAAAAGCGCAAAAAACACTATCTGTGTTATACTTAAGGTGAACATATTTAAAAATGTCTTAAAGGTGTTGCCGCATCCCTAATGCTTTTACTGCTTCATAAGTTTGATGTGTTTTCAAAAGTTTGTAGACAATTCTTAGTATCTTATGAGCACAAGCGATAACAGCCTTCATCTTACTTCCTCTTTGGGAAACTCGCAGGACCAATTTCTGCTAAGATAACAGCAGCTGCGTTTTCGCTTACGCCAGGTACAGTCAATAATAATTGATATTCTTCGGGGAAGTGTTTATTTATATAGGATTTAATATGCTTGTCCAAATCCTCAATGAGACTCTGTATCATGCGATATTGTATTAGACTTTGTGACATGAGAAAACAGTCCTCGCTGGAGAGCTTTCCATTCATGGCTTCAACCAAGTCTATAGCTTGAGCTTTGACACGACCGTGCATGCAAGCTCTAACACTCTCTTCATCAATGACTTCTCCGTTTATGAATAATTCCAGTAAAGCCTGACCGGTTTTTGAAAATATGTCAGAAAGAAAGCTTGTTCATTTAATATTGGATCTCTGAAGAAGATTATGAATCTCATTTTTAATCTGAGTAAGGCTCTCTTTATAGGACCGATATCTTCGAGTTAGTAGGCGAAGCTCCATAACTTCAGGTGTGGGTAAATAGGATGATTCAATTAAACCACAGCGGCCCAGTTGTGCTAACCATTCGGCATCTTTCATATCTGTTTTCCGACCCGGAACATTTTTGACTCGTTGTGGATGTGCCAAGGAGAATTCCAAACTAGATTCAGAAAAAATATTAACCCAAATTATTCATACCTAACTTAAAAACCTTCCAGAAACCGTATTGATCACAGGGTTTCTGGAAGGTTTTGCTTTTCACCCATTGGGTGAAACATTCGACTAGACAAAAAAGGATTTCCCCTTTATGATATAAGTGCAAAAAAAAATAAAAAGAAAGGAAATCCACATGTTCAGTCTAACAAATAATAATGCTAAAAACAATAATTTTTCTTTTGAGGGAGGAAATCTAACGAATTATGGCGGACTGATTCTCTTTAAAGAATTGTTTGAGGTCTTGAAGCTGACTGAGTTAATTTCCAAATATTTAGTCACTAATGATCAACGCCATTCCCCTCTTTACTCAGACACAATGATTGTTATCCAACTCATTTTTCAAATTCTAGCGGGTCATGATACAGACTATGCCTGTCAAGAATTGAAAGATGATGCTTATTTCTATCAGCTGCTAGAGTCGAAACAAGTTGCCTCTCAATCAACCCTGTCGCGTTTCTTTTCACGTGCAACGGAAGAAACTGTTGAGGCTTTAAGACAGCTTAATTTTGAACTAATCCAACTCTTTTTACAATTTCATCAGTTGGATAATCTTATCATTGATGTCGATTCAACTCATTTTACAACTTATGGGAAGCAAGAAGGTTCGGATTACAATGCCCATTACCGTGCTACAGGCTACCATCCTCTCTATGCTTTTGAAAGTCAAACGGGCTATTGTTTCAATGCTCAGTTGCGTCCTGGAAATCACTATTGTTCCCATGGAGCAGTGGATTTTCTTCAACCTATTTTAAAAGGTTTTAAACAGTTACTTTTCCGTATGGACAGCGGTTTTGCCTCTCCACAAATCTACACGTCTATTG